>JASKZT010000240.1 GCA_030145965.1 Ornithinimicrobium sp. | reverse complement strand
CTGAGCGGGCCCTGCAGGTGGCGGACCACCTCGGGGTCGGCGTTGAGCGCGGCGAAGGGGTCCCGGTCGGCGTCGGTGAAGGCCCGGAGCACCAGGCGGTCGGTCAGCCGCCGGGGAACCGCCCCGGGCTCGCTCACAGCTGGCCGAGGACGGCCCTGCGCAGGGTGTCCAGGCCGACGCCCCCGACGTCGAGGGCACGACGGTGGAAGGCCTTGAGGTCGAACGCGTCCCCCTCACGGCTGCGCACCTCGTCGCGCAGCTCCAGCCAGAGCCGCTCGCCGATCTTGTAGGACGGCGCCTGCCCGGGCCAGCCCAGGTAGCGGTCCAGCTCGAAGCGGGTGAAGCCCTCGTCCATGTTGGTGTGGGTGCTGAGGAACTGCCAGGCCTTGTCGTAGGTCCACTCCCCGCCCCCGACCTCGGCCGGGGCCTCGAAGCCGCAGTGGACGCCGATGTCGAGGACGACGCGGGCGGCCCGCAGAGACTGGGCGTCGAGCAGCCCCATCCTGTTGCCCGGGTCGTCCATGTAGCCGAGGTCGGCCATGAGCCACTCGCTGTAGAGCGCCCACCCCTCGCCGTGCCCGGAGGTCCACGACGCCAGGCGGCGCCAGCGGTTGAGCAGCTCGGAGCGGTAGACCGTCTGGCCGATCTGCAGGTGGTGGCCCGGGACGCCCTCGTGGTAGACGGTGGTCAGCTCCCGCCAGGTCGAGAAGCGCGTGACGCCCTTGGGCACCGACCACCACATGCGCCCCGGTCGGGTGAAGTCCTCCGAGGGGCCGGTGTAGTAGATGCCGCCGGTCTGGCTGGGGGCGATCATGCACTCGATGCGCCGGACGGGGCCCGGCACGTCGAAGTGCACGTCGGCGAGCTGCTCGACGGCCTCGTCGGCGCGCACCTGCATCCAGGCGCGGAGGGCGTCCGTGCCCTCGAGCTGGTAGGCGGGGTCCGCGTCGAGGACCGCGACGGCCTCCTTGACGCCCGCCCCGGGGCGGATCTGCTCGGCCGTCTCCTCCATCATCCGGGTGATGCGGGCCAGCTCCTCCTGGCCCCAGCGGTAGGTCTCCTCGAGGTCGATGGTCGCCCCGAGGAAGCCGCGCGAGCGCAGCGCGTAGAGCTCGCGGCCGCAGGCGTCGGCCTCGGGGGCCTGGGGGGCCAGCTCGTCCTCGAGGTAGGTCGCGAGCGCGCCGAACGCGCGCCTGGCGGTCCGCACGGCGTCGGCGAGGTGGGAGCGGAGCGCCTCGGGCTGGCCCTGTGCCTCGCCGAGCAGCGCGTCGAAGGTGCTGGTCTCCTCGCCCGCCTGGTCGCGGCACTGCCCGGCGACGGCGACCACCTGGCGGCGCGGGGCCACCTGGCCGTGGCCCGCGGACCAGCTCAGGGCCTGGACGTACCCCTGGACCGCGGTCGGGATCGCCTCGAGCCGGTCGACGACGGCCTGCCACTGCTCGGGCGTCTCCTTGCCCATGACGTCGAAGACGTCGCGCACGGCCTGCGGCGCCGAGGCGATGACGTTGAGGTCGACCGGCGCGCGGCCCTCGAGCACGAGGTCGGCCTCCTCGACCTCGAGACCGAGGCGTTCGCGCAGCGCGGCGGCGGTCACCTCGTCGGTGTCGTCCACGGGCTGGAGGCCCCCGAGCGCCGCGAGCGTGGCCGCCGAGAGGTCACGGCGGGCGCGCAGCCCCTCGACCGACAGGTCGTCCAGGCGGTGGTCGTGCCCGGCGACGCCGAGCACGGTGGCCTCCAGCGGGCTCAGGGCCACGAAGGCGTCCAGGTGGCTCTCGGCGAGGTGGTCGATCTCGGTCTGCGCGCGGGTCTGCCCGGTCTGCTGTGTCACAGTCCGTCAACCTACCCCGTCAGGGGCGGCGCCAGTCGTCGCTGGTCAGGTGGGAGCCGGCCTGCGGGCCCATCTGCAGCATGCCCCCGTCGACCGCCCACGAGGCGCCGTTGACGTACCCCGCGGCCGGGCCGCACAGGAAGGCCACGGTGGCCGCGATCTCGCGGGCGTCGCCGGGCCGGGCGACAGGGATGCCGGGCCGGTCCTTGTCGTCCCCGTCGAGGACGGACTCGTCCTCCTGCCCGGTCATCGGCGTCGCGATCTCGCCCGGCGCGACGGCGTTGACGGTGATGCCGTGCTCGGCGAGCTCCAGGGCCGCCACCTTGACGAGCAGTCCGAGACCACCCTTGGCGGCGCAGTAGGGCGCGGCGCCGACGCGCGGCGCGTGCTCGTGCACCGAGGTGATCGCCACGATGCGCCCGCCGCGCCCCCCGTCGACCATGTGCCGCGCACCGGTCTGCAGGCAGCAGAAGGCGCCGTCGAGGTCCACCGAGACGACCTCGCGCCAGGTGCGGTAGTCGACCTCGAGCAGCGGCGTCGACGCGCCGGTGCCCGAGGACAGCACCAGCGTGTCGAGCCCGCCCATCTCCTCGGCCAGGAGGTCCACGACGGCGGCACCGCGCTCGGGGTCGGTCAGGTCGAGCTGGGCCACGTGGGCGGTGGCGCCTCTGCCGCGGACCTCGGTGGCGGTCGCCTCGGCACCGGCCGCGTCGGTGTTCCAGGTCAGGGCCACATGGCGGCCGGGGGCGGCGAGGGCGACGGCGCTCGCCCTGCCGATCCCGGAGTCGCCGCCCGTGACGAGCACCCGCTCCGGCTCGAAGGCGGCGGGTCCGCTGGTGGGGTCTGGTTGCGCGCTCATGAGGCCGACCCTCCCACCGGCGGGCTCGGTGCGCAGGTCCGGACGGCGGCCACCCACCCCCGCGCGGGTAGGCGGGCCGGGGCGGCGGGGGGCGGCCGGCTGCGCCTACCGTGTGCTCATGGCCCCGCGCGTCCGCTCGACCAACCTCGCCCGCCCCAAGCCCGACCCGTCCGGGCGGGACGGGCGCACCGGCATCGACAAGCGCCCCGTCGAGGGGGTCGAGGTCGTCGCGCCCGGACCCTCCTACGGTGACGGCTCTGGCGTCGTGGGCGACCACGTCGGGGACGTCCGGCACCACGGAGGCGCCGACAAGGCTGTCTACGCCTTCTCCCGCGAGGAGCTGGACCGCTGGGAGGAGGACCTGGGCCGGCCGCTGCCGGACGGCTGGTTCGGGGAGAACCTCACGACCGAGGGCCTCGACCTGGAGGGCCTCCTGCTCGGCCAGCGGCTGCGGGTGGGCGAGGAGGTCGTCCTCGAGGTGTCGGTGCCGCGCACGCCGTGCGCGACCTTCGCCGGCCACATGGGCGAGCGCGCCTGGGTCCGGCGCTTCGCCGAGCGCGGCCGCTGCGGCACCTACCTGCGCGTCGTCGTCCCCGGCACCGTCCGGCCCGGCGACCGGCTCGAGCCGCTCGAGCCGCCGGCGCACGACGTCGACATGCTCACGGCCTTCGCCGCGGCGATGGGGGACGACGACGCCGCCCGTCGGGTCGTGCAGGCCGCGTGCCTGCCGGCGCGGTACCAGGAGCGGTACCTGCGCCGGCTCGGCACGCGCGCCTGAGCCGCTCCTGCCCTCAGATGGTGCGGCGGACCGTGCGGATGCCGACCCACAGGCCGACGGCGGCGGTGGCGACGGCCGCCACGAAGCCCCACGCGACCGAGGCGTCCCACAGGGTGCCGGTGAAGAGCGTGCGCTCGGCCTCGACGACGTAGGTCAGCGGGTTGAAGCGCGAGGCCACCCGCATCCACGCCGGCCCGGTCTCCAGCGGCAGCATCATGCCGGCCAGCATGAGCAGCGGGAAGATGAGCGACTGCTGCACGCCCCAGAAGAGCCACTCGCGGTTCTTGGACGCCAGGCCGAGCGCGTAGGACAGCGACCCCAGCCCGATCCCGAAGATGCCGAGGATGAGCAGCCCGACGAGGACGTGCACGGGGTAGAACCGCAGCCCGAACGGGATCGCGACGAGCGTGATGAGCAGCGCCTGCGCCACCAGCGGGGCGAACTCCTTGAGCGCGCGGCCCACGAGGATCGAGGAGCGGTAGAGCGGGGTGGCCAGGATCCGCTCGTAGGCACCCGTCATGAGCTCGTAGAGCAGGTTGCCCCCCACCATCCCGGTGCCGAAGACCGCGATCATCACCAGCACCCCGGGCAGGAACCACTGCAGCGCCGACGCACCTCCGATCGAGGCGTCCCCGAGGATGCCGCTGAGCAGCGGGCCGAAGAGGCCGAGGAAGACCAGCGGCTGGAGCAGCGAGAAGATGAGCGTGAAGGGGTCGCGGAGGATGACGAGGAACTCGCGGAGGAACACCGCCCCGGTGTCGTGCAGCCACTTGGCCACGGGCGACCCGGTCGTCCGGGCCTGCGTCGCGGGCGTCCCGCCCCCGGTCTTGCCGGTCCTGGCCAGGGTCGTCATGCCGCCACCTCCTCGCGCAGGCTCCGGCCGGTCAGGTTGAGGAAGACGTCGTCGAGCGAGGCCTCCCGGACCTCGGTCGAGCGCACCCGCACGCCGGCCCCCTCCAGGCCGCGCAGCGCCACCGGCACGAGCTCGGGGCCGTGGGTCGTGGCCAGCACGAGCCGCACGGACCCGTCCGCGTCGCGGTGGTCCTCGACCGAGGTGACGGCCGTCGGCAGCGCCGAGCGGGCCCGGCCCAGGGTCTCGGCCGCGCCCTCGGCGCCGGTCTCGAGCCCGATCGTCACGACGTCGTCGGCGTGGTCGCGCTTGAGCCGTGCCGGGGTGGCGTCGGCGATGACCGAGCCGTCGTCGATGAGCACGATCCGCTCGGCCATCGCGTCCGCCTCGTCCAGGTAATGGGTGGTGAGCAGCATCGTCATCGCGTTCTGCTCCCGCAGCCGCATGACGTGCTGCCACAGGTTGGCGCGGGCGTGCGGGTCGAGCCCCGTCGTCGGCTCGTCCAGGAAGAGCAGCCGCGGGTGGTTCATCAGCCCCATCGCGACGTCCAGGCGGCGCCGCTGGCCGCCGGAGAGCGACTGCACGGTCCGCTTCTCCAGCCCGCCCAGCTCGAGGGCCTCGAGCAGCTCGGCCGACCGGCGACGCGCGACGTCGCCCGGGACGGAGTAGAAGCGGCCCTGGTTGAAGAGCTCGTCGCTGACGCGGTAGGAGTACCCGCCGGCGTTGCCCTGCCCGATGTAGCCGATGCGCGAGCGCACCTCCGCCGGCTGGCGGACGACGTCGAAGCCGGCCACCTCGGCGGTGCCGGAGGTGGGGGAGAGCAGGGAGGTGAGCATGCGCAGGGTGGTGGACTTCCCGGCGCCGTTGGGGCCGAGGAAGGCGACGAGCTCGCCCTCGGCCACGTCCAGGTCGATGCCCTTGACGGCCTCGACCAGCTCCTTCTTGCGCCGGAACGTCTTGGTGAGCCCCCGGGCCTGCACCATGGTTCCCGTACGCGGTACGGTATCTGCCATAGGAGTGACTGTACGCTGTACGGGATAGGGTGACAACCCTGTCGCCGGCACCACCTCAGGAGGCACCTCGTGCAGAGCGGGTCACCCACCGCAGACGACGCCGCCCACGGCGATGCCGACGCCGGCAGCGGCCTGGGCGCACGGTTCGCGCTGCTGTGGGAGGAGCCCGGCGAGGCGCGGCGGGGGCGCCCGGCCCGGGTCTCCCGGGCCCAGGTGGTCCAGGCGGCCGTCGCCGTCGCCGACGCGGAGGGGCTGGAGGCCGTCTCGATGCGCTCGGTCGCCACGGCCCTGGGCGTGGCGCCGATGACCCTCTACTCCCACGTCCCCGGCCGCACCGAGCTCGTCGACGCGATGATCGACCGCGCCTACGCCGACTGGGACCTGCCCGCGGACGACCAGCCGTGGCGCCCGGCCCTGGAGTCCTTCGCCCGCGGCTACTGGCAGCTGCTCCGCGACCATCCGTGGCTGCTCGAGGTCAACATGTGGCGCCTCCCGCTCGGCCCGCACGTCCTGGCGTCCCAGGAGGCCGGCCTGCGCTGCCTCGTCGACACCGGCCTGACCCCCGTGCAGGTCGTCGAGACCGTCGACGTGCTGACCGGCACCGTGGCCGCGGCCGCGCGCGGCGCCGCCGTGGAGGCGGCCGACGAGACCCGGCAGGGCCTCGACTACGCGTCGTTCTGGGCCGGGACGAGCGACTTCTGGGAGCGGCACTTCGACCCGACCCGCTTCCCCACCATGACCCGGCTGTGGGTCGCGGGCGCCTTCGACGTGGGGGCCACGCCCTTCGAGCTGCGGCTGGGCGGCCTGCTGGACAGCATCGGCCTGCTCGTCGAGCACGCGCAGGAGGACCCGGCCGTGGTCCCGGCCTTCGACGACTGCCTGGCCCAGGTCACCGACCAGGGCTCCTGAGCGCGGGTCTCCTCAGCGGGGCAGGGCCGAGGCGCGCCAGCCGCCCGGGCCGACGGCCGGTCGCGGGCGGGCGAAGCGCGAGCGCGCGGTCCACAGGGTGGGCCGGGGCGGCGGTGCCCCGCCGTCGCCGCCGGACGCCGTGAGCACGACGATCAGGGCGGCCAGCTGCTCGGGGGTGGGGTTGCCCCGTTCCACCCGCAGGGCGGGCGCGTCGGGCTGGTCCGGCGCCCCGGCGGTCTGCGCGGCGGTCACAGCGGGATGTTCCCGTGCTTGCGGGGAGCGCGGGTGGAGCGCTTGGAGCGCAGGTGCCGCAGCGCCCGCGCCACCTGGACCCGCGTCTGCGAGGGCTCGATGACCGCGTCCACGTAGCCGCGCTCGGCCGCCACGTAGGGGTTGGCCAGGGTGTCCTCGTACTCCTGGATGCGGCGCGCGCGCTCGGCCTCGACGTCGCCACCGGCGTCCGCCACCGCCTGCAGCTGC
>JASKZT010000238.1 GCA_030145965.1 Ornithinimicrobium sp. | reverse complement strand
TCGACCGCTCCCGCGGCGAGGGCGCGGTAGGCGTCGAGGAGCGCGGCGGCGTGGTCGCCGGCGTGCGCGGCGGCGGCCGCGCGGCGTCGGTAGGCCGACGCGTCGACGCCCTCCTCCTCGAGAACCGCCCCCCGGCCCCGGGTCCCGGTGGCCGCCGCGCGGCGCCACCGGTCGCGGGCGGCGAAGAGCACGACGGCGGCAGCGGCGAGGAGCACGGCGGCCAGCAGGGCCCACGCCGTCCACGGCGGCAGCTGCCCGGGCAGGTCGAGGGAGGGGAGGCGGTCGGTGACCCAGCGCCAGGCGCGCACGACCAGCGACTCGCGGAGCTGGTAGTCGGGCCCGCGCAGCTCCTCCTCGAGCCAGCGGCGGGCCTCGTCGCGCTCCGGGTCCAGCCCGGCACCCACCCCCGCGGCCACGCTCAGCGGGAGCGCGCGGCGGCCCGCGCCTGGGCGGCGTGCAGGAGCGTCGTCTCCAGTCCCTCGCGCCGGATCCGCTGGTCGAGGTAGAGGAGCGCGGTCACCCCCGCGGTGAAGGGGATCACGAAGGAGCCGACGAGGAGCTGCGCGACGTGGTCGGCACCGATGACCACGGGGCTGACCATGCTGGAGTCGTCCATGAGGTCCACGCCGCCGAGGAAGAGGGTGCCGAGGAGCACGGGCACCTGGACCGCAGAGGTGAAGATGCCGGTGAGGAGGCTGGCCAGCAGCGTGATGCCGACGACCCGCCACCCCTGGCCGCCTCGGGTGAGGGACCACGCGCGACGCAGGCCCCGCCACGGCCCGAGCTCCTCCAGGACGACGGCCGCGGGCGCCAGCGACATCCTGATCCCCGCCCAGACCAGGAGCAGGGCCACCGCCAGGACGCCGAGGACGACCACGACGACAGCGGCGACCTCGCTCGCCTCGGCGGCCAAGAAGCCGAGAAGGACGAACCCCAGGACGGCGACGACGAGGACGAGGCCGAGCAGGACCGAGACGAGCAGGACCGTGCCCAGGAGCGCGGGGATGCGGCGCCGGACGGCGCGCCACGTCTCGCCCAGGCCGGCGCGGTCGCCGAGGACCGCCTCGCCGACGACGTGCACGATCATGCCCGTCAGCGCCACCGACGCGAGCATCGAGAAGAGCAGGGAGACGAGGGTGACGAGCAGGCTGAGGTCCTCGGCGGCCAGCCCCGGGACCCGCAGGACCGCGAGCGAGGCGAGGTAGGAGGGCACGAGGAGCAGGGTGAGGACGAGGAAGCCGGTGCCGATGGTCGCCCCGGGGTTGCGGCGCATCGTCTGCAGCGCCCCGCCGAAGATGTCGCCGAGGCCGAGCGGGCGCAGCGGCACGATGCCCGGCTGGTGCATGCGCGCCAGCTCCTCGGGCGGCAGGCGGTGCCACGCGGCGGGCGGGACCGGCCCTCCCGGGCCGGGCTGAGGCCCGCTGAAGCCAGGAGGCGGCCCGCCGTAGCCGGGGGCGGACGGAGGGGGAGAGCTCCAGCCGGGTGGCGTGGAGGGTGGCGGGGCGCCCCAGCCGGAGCCGGTCGGCTGCCCGTCCCGCGGGGGCCCGCCCTGCTGGTCGCTCATCCGGCGGCTCCTCCTGCGCGTCGTCGTGGCCGGTCCACCGGCTCGACGCCGACGTCCCCGAGCAGGTCCTCGGCCAGGCGCTCGGCCACCCGGGCCCGCACCGGCTCGGCCCCCAGGGCCTGCTGGGCGGCCACGATACCCGGCTCGGCGCGTCGCAGGACGTGCCCCCGGCGCCACAGCGTCAGCGGCGGCTTGCGCCGCTCGGCGAGGTCGCGCGTGAGCCTCCGCGCGAAGGTGACCCAGGGATGGTGGTGGACGGACCAGGCGCGGGCGAGGAGGTCGCGCGCGGCGAGCTCCGCGACGGCGTGGGCCGCGAAGATGCCCTCGGCGACGACGAGCGGGGCGTCGCCGAGCTCGACGACGTGGTGCCCGGTGACGCTGGAGGTGGAGATGTCGTAGAGGGGCACGTCCGCGCGGCCGGTGCGGCACAGCAGCCCCAGCGCCTCCACGGCGGCCGTGAGGTCCCAGGAGTCGAGGTGGTCCCAGTCCACCAGGCCCAGCGGGCTCATCGGCAGCCCCGCGGCGTCGCCCTCGCGGTAGAAGTCGTCGAGCTGCACCAGCGGCCACCCGTGACGGGCGTGCAGGCGGGCGGCGAGGCGCGACTTGCCCGAGCCGCTCGGCCCGGCGAGCAGGAGCACCCGGGCGCGCGGGCGGGCGGCGTGGTCCATGGCAGAGAAGTCTAGAGGGGCGCCGACCGTAGACTCGGGCAGCGTGAGCCCTCGGACCAGCCCCCTGACCGGTGACCTCGTACGGGTCTACCGCACCGTGCCCGCCCGTGTCATCGGCTGGGTCATGGTCGCGGGGGCTGCGGTGCTCACCGGCCTCACCGTCCTCGACCTGGCTTCCGGTGCCGGGGGAGGGCTGGCCTGGCCGGTCGCCCTCGTCGTGGCCGTGGCGGCGGCGGCCTGGGCGCTCTTCCTGCGCCCGCACGTCGAGCTGCGCACCGACGGCGTCGTGCTGGCCAACATCGTCACCGACACCACCGTGCCCTTCGCCGTCGTCGACGAGGTGACCGACCGCTGGGCCCTCGAGCTCACCGTCGACGGGCGCCGCTACAGCTCCTGGGCGGTGCCGGTGCGGCGCGAGTGGCGCACCCGGACGGCCGTCGACGACTTCGCCGAGACGACCCGGCGGCGGGGTTCGGGCGGCATGACCGCGCAGGGCGTCGCCGACGAGGTCCAGCGGGCGCTGCAGCGCTGGCGGCTGGGCGGCGGTGAGCTCCGGGGCGTGCCGGCGGGGCAGGAGCCGCGCGTCACGCAGCGCGTCTCCTGGTCCTCGGCCGTCGTGCTCGCGTGCGCGGTCGGGCTGATCGCCCTCGCCCTGCTCTCCTGAGGCCCGGGCTCAGACCCGGGTCAGCTCCTCCATGCCCGCCCGGACCGCGGCGAGCCGCCGCGACGCCTCCTCGCGCGCGGCGCCCAGCCCGTCGGGGCCCTGCACCGGTACGACCGCCTCGAGGTAGACCTTGAGCTTGGGCTCGGTGCCGCTGGGTCGCACGATGACGCGGGTGTCGTCGGCGAGGAGGAACCGCAGACCCTCGGTGGGCGGCAGGCCCTGCCAGCCGGCGGCCAGGTCGACCACCTCGGCGACGGCCACCCCGCCGAGCTCGGTCGGGGGCTGCTCGCGCAGCCGTGCGGTCACCGGCGCGATGAGGGACAGGTCGGCCACGCGCACGGAGAAGGCGTCGGTGGCGTGGACCCCGTGCTCGACCGCCAGCTCGTCGAGCAGGTCGAGCAGGGTGCGGCCCTGCGCCTTGAGGGTCGCGGCCAGCTCGGCGACCATGAGCGCGGCGGTCACGCCGTCCTTGTCGGGCACGGTCGCCGGGTCGACGCAGTAGCCGAGCGCCTCCTCGTAGCCGTAGGCCAGGCCCTCGAC
>JASKZT010000235.1 GCA_030145965.1 Ornithinimicrobium sp. | reverse complement strand
GCACGCGCCTGTCGGTGCGCACGCCGCCGCGGCCGGGCCTGCGCGCGGGCGACCGCGTGCGCCTCGCGGTCTCGCCCGAGCGGCTGCACTCCTTCGACCGGGCCAGCGGGCGGCGCCGGTGAGCGTGGCGGCGCCACGGGTGCGGCGGCCCCTGACCGGGTGGGGCTTCCTCGCGCCCTACCTCGTCGCGGTGGCGCTGCTCATCGTCGTGCCGGCCCTGCTCTCGGTCGGCTACGCCTTCACCGACCACACCGGCCTGACGCGCGACCCGCGCTTCATCGGGCTGGACAACTTCCGCCGGCTCTTCTCCGACGCCTTCTTCGTCGACAGCCTGCAGGCCTCGCTCTTCCACGTCGCGCTCTCGGTGCCGCTGCGCCTGCTGGCGGCCGTCGGCCTCGCGCTCCTGCTGGCCGCGCCGCGGCGGGGCGGGCGCTACTACCGGGTCGCCGTCTACCTGCCGACCGTGGTGCCCGACGTCGCGCTCGCCGTCCTCTTCCTGTGGGTGCTCAACCCGCTCTACGGCCCGCTCAACCAGCTGCTCGGCCTCGTCGGGCACCCGGGCTACAACTGGCTGGCCGACCCCACGACCGCCCGGGTCGGGGTCGTGCTCATGCTCCTCTTCCCGGTCGGGGAGGGCTTCCTCGTCGTCCTCGCCGCGCGCCGGCTGCTCGACGGGCGGCTCTACGAGGCGGCCGCGCTCGAGGGCTGCGGCCCCTTCGGCCAGCTGCGCCGGCTCACCCTGCCGCTGCTCGCGCCGGTGCTGCTGCTGCTCGCCGTGCGCGACACGATCCTGACGCTGCAGGTCAACTTCGTGCCCGCCTACGTCCTCACCGACGGGCGGCCGGCCAACGCGACCCTCTACCTGCCGGTCTACATCTTCGACAACGCCTTCGAGTTCTCCGGCTTCGCGTATGCCGCGGTCGTCACCATCGTGCTCATGGTGATCACCGCGGTGGTCGTCGCGGCCCAGGTCCTCATGGTGCGGCGCTGGCGGGTGCTGCGGTGAGCTGTGGCATCCTCTCGCGGGTGGGACTCCGCGTGTGCGCCTCCGTCGCCGTCGTCGTGCTGCTCTCGGCGTGCGGGGGAGACGACGGGGGGAGCCGGCCGGCGTCCGAGGGAGACCCGGCCGAGCAGATGCTGGCCAACCTGCCCTCCTGCGACCGGGTGCCGGTCGACGAGGACCCGGAGGTCGAGGCCGACGTCGCCGGGCTCGTGCTCCCCGAGGGTGCGCGCATCACCTCGGTGACCGAGCAGGGGCCGCTGACGAGCGTCAGCGGGTCGGTGCCGATGACGCCGCTGGAGCTGCGCGCCGACTACGAGGGCCGCGACGACGTCGAGCTGCTGCGCGTCGAGGACGAGACCTTCGAGACCGAGGTGCTGCTGCGGGTGGACGGCCGGCGGATGTACCTGCTCGCCGCGGCCCTGTGCGCGACGGCCTCCGACCTCAGCGTCACCGTCGGGCCGGACACCGAGGACGCGGGGATGCCGCAGTTCCAGTCCGACCGGTGAGGACCGCATACCCCTCCTTCCCCTCCTGCGCGGAGCCTGGGTAAAGACTTGCCCAAGTCGGGTAAAGACTTCCCCAAACCGGTCGTTCAGCCGCCGAGCCGCCCCTAGGGTCTGAGTGTCGTGCGACCCGCATGCGTGCGACGTCCCCCAACGAAGAGGGAGAACGGATCACCCATGATCACCACCTTGCGCCGTCGCTGGCGCAGCGTCGCCTCGGTCGCCGCCCTGGCCCTGGTCGCCTCCGCGGCCGCCGCGCCGAGCGTCTTCTCCGAGGACCCCCAGGAGAGCAACCCGCTGGCCGTCACCAGCCCGACCGGACCGATGGAGGTCCCGGACGAGTGGATGGCCGCCCAGCGCCTGAGCGACGGCGAGACGACGATCAACGCCGCCGTCTACAACACGGCCCGCGGCCAGGCCGGGCAGATCGCCCGCCAGACCTCCAGCGCCTACAAGACCCTCGCCGGCACCGAGTGGGAGTTCTTCGGCCCCTCCAACATCGGTGGCCGCATCCCCGACCTGGCGATCGACACCCAGGTCGAGGACCAGGTCTTCATCGCCGCGGCCTCCGGCGGCATCTGGAAGACCTCCGACGCCGGTGACACCTTCGAGTCCGTCTGGCCCGACGACTGGGCCCAGGGCATGGGCGCCATCGCGATGACCAGCGACGGCGTGCTCTTCGCCGGCACCGGCGAGGCCCAGCCCGGCGGCGGGTCCATCACCTACGGCGGCAACGGCGTCTACCGCTCGCCCGACCGTGGCGAGACGTGGGAGCAGGTCGGTCTGGAGGACAGCTACGCGATCGGGCGCCTGGCCATCGACCCCGCCGACGAGGACCGCATCTTCGCCGCGGCGGCCGGCAACCTCTTCACCCCCGGCGGCGAGCGCGGCGTCTACCTCTCCGAGGACGGCGGCGACTCCTGGGACCAGGTGCTCGCCCCGCTCAACGACACGACCGGCGCCACCGAGGTCATCATCGACCCGGAGAACCCCGACCGCGTCTACGCCGCGATGTGGGACCACCTGCGCCAGCCGCACCAGCGCACCTACGGCGGGCCGGGCTCCAGCCTGTGGCGCTCGCTCGACGGTGGCGACACCTGGGAGCGGATGACCAACGGTCTGCCCACCGACGCCGACCAGGGCCGCTGGGGCCTGGCCGTCGCGCCGAGCGACCCCGACCGGCTCTACGCCTACGTCGGCACCGCGATCGGCCCGTTCCGCGCCTTCTACCGCTCCGACGACGGCGGTGACACCTGGTACCAGACCCCGGTCACGGCCGGCCAGGCGTCGCAGTCGACCTTCAGCTGGTGGTTCGGCAAGATCTTCGTCGACCCCGAGGACGCGGACCACGTCTTCCTCATGGGCGTCAACCTGCGCCGCTCGACGAACGGGGCCATGAGCTTCGGCAACGTGGGCGGCGTCCACGCCGACCAGCACGTCATGCGCTGGGACCCCAAGGAGCCGGGCCGCGCCTACCTGGGCAACGACGGCGGGTTCTACCGCTCCGAGGCCAACGGCGCGAGCAGCTGGGTGAAGGCGACCTACGAGCCCTACACGCAGTTCTACACGGTCGACGTCGCCGAGACCGACCCCGTGCTCAAGGTCGGCGGCACCCAGGACAACGGGTGCAACCGCGGCTACAACGGCGTCGGCGGCCCCTGGGTCGCCATCGGCTGCGGTGACGGTCTGCAGACCCTCATCCACCCCGAGGACCCGACGATCGTCTTCGGCTGCAGCCAGTACGGCAGCTGCTACCGCTCGCAGAACAGCGGCAGCACGCCGCGCGTCTCGCTGCGGACCACCTCGGACCGCCGCAACTGGCTCACGCCGCTGCAGTTCGACCCCAGCAACCCCGACGTCATGTACTACGCGGGCAACATCGTCAACCGCTCGACCGACAACGGTCGCACCTGGACGCCGATCAGCCCCGACCTGACCGGTGGCGGCCCGAACGACCCGTCCGGCTACCCGTGGGGCACCATCACCACGATCGCCGCGGCGCCGACCGACGGGGACACCCTCTACGTCGGCACCGACGACGGCAAGCTCTGGTACACCCACGACCTGGGCCAGAACTGGACCGAGGTCGCGGCCGACCAGCTGCCGGGCACCTGGGTGACCCGCGTGGCCGTCAACCCGGCGGATGAGAACATCGCCTACGCGACGTTCTCCGGCTTCCGCTCGGGCAGCGACCGCGCGCACGTCAAGGTGACCACCGACGGCGGCAAGACCTGGAGCGACATCGGCCAGGGCCTGCCCGACGCGCCGGTCAACTCGGTCGTGCCGACCGAGGACGGCCTGCTCGTCGTCGGCACCGACGTGGGCGTCTACGTCTCCGCGTGGAACGGCGGTGAGTGGGCGGCGCTCGGCGACGACCTGCCCACGGCGCCGATCATGTACCTGCGCTACCACGAGGAGTCCCGTCAGGTGACGGCCGCGACCTTCGGTCGCTCCATCTACGACGCCACCCTCCCGACGTGCAAGGCGGCTTCGACGACGCTGCCGCTCAAGCGTCCGGGTGTGGGCGTCACCGGCGTCCTGGCCTCCTGCCGGTAGGCCGGTCCCGCAGGACGCCCGCCGTGCCCGCCGCCCC
>JASKZT010000191.1 GCA_030145965.1 Ornithinimicrobium sp. | reverse complement strand
CCCTACGGCGCGGCCGAGGACATGGTGGCCCACCTCCGGCTGCCCGAGCAGGCGCTGGACCGGGTCGAGCACGCGTGGTTCGAGACCGGCCACATGCCCTACGTCGGGGCGGCCACCCGGGTCGAGGAGGCCGAGGGGATCACCGACTTCGTGCGGCGCGCCAGCGGCCGGGGGTAGGCGGCCGCGCCCGTCCGGCGTCGACCCTGCGTGGGACGTCGGCTCGAGCTAGAACGCTGTGACACATCTGTCGTCAGGGCGACAGATGTGTCACAGCGTCCGGCGCCGCTGCCCCGGTGCCCGGCGCGGCACCGGCGCCGGGCGTCCCGCGCCCGGCCGGCGGCTCGTCGAGCTTGACCGCGACCACGCCGGCGACGATGAGCAGGCCGCCGACCAGCTGGACCGGTGCGGGCATCTCGCCGAGCAGCGCCCAGGCCCACAGGACCGCGAAGAGCACCTCGACGAGGCCGACGAACGAGGCGACCTTGGCCCGGAGCATGCGGGTGGCGATGATGCCGGTCGCGTAGGCGAAGGCCGCCGCCACGAGACCGAGCCAGAGGATCGGCACCCACCAGACGACCTGGACGCCGGCCAGCGTCGCGTCGGCGGTGCTCATCGTGAAGGGCACGACGCCCACCAGACCGGCCAGCGTGACGACCACGGTGCCGACCGCCATGCCCAGGGCGGAGAAGGCGATGGGGGGCAGCCCGTTGGACTCGTCGGCGCCGAGGACGAAGAAGACGGCCAGGCCGACGGCGGCCAGCAGGCCGTAGACGACACCGAGCGTGCTCACCTCGACGTCGCCGAGGACGTCGAGCACGAGCAGGAGGCCGACCATCGCCAGCGCGCCGCCGGCCAGGGTCAGCCGGCGCGGCCGCTGCCCGTGCACCAGCCACAGCCAGCCGACCACGAGGATCGGGCCGAGGTACTCCAGCATGAGGGCCACGCCCACCGAGAGCTGGGTCACGGCGAGGAAGTAGAAGAGCTGGGCACCGGCCACGGCGAGCGTGCCGAAGAGGGTGACGTGGACCCAGGTGGTACGGCGGCGCAGCAGGTGCGAGCGGCCGCGCATGGACAGGATCGCCGGGACCGCGAGCACGAGCGCGCCCAGCGCCATCCGGGCGGTCACGGCCGCTGCGGGCGACCAGCCGGCGGTGAACGCGCTCTTGGCCACGGCGCCGGAGCTGCCGAAGGCGAAGGCGGAGATCAGCGCCAGCACGAGGCCGATGGTCAGGACGGCACGCGGGGAGCGGGCCGTGCCGTGGGTGCCGGCGGTGGGGCGGGTCGAGGTCGCAGTCACGCGCGCCTCCTCTCGGGCGGCGGGCCGCGGAGAACGGCCCGACATGGGATCATGGGTGTCAGCCGTTGACACTCATGACGATATGGGAGAGGAGCGTCAGGAGTCAACATGCTGTTTACCCATGACACCGAGGTGGCCCTGCAGGGTGCCGCCGACCTGGTCAACACGTACGACCCGACGGACGGCACGGACACGCTGGCCACGCGGGACCAGCTCGAGGAGTTCGTCGTGCGCTGGGGGTGGCGGGGGACGATCCGGGGCGACGACCTCGAGCTGGAGCAGGTGCGCGCCCTGCGTCCCCGCTTCCGGCAGCTGTGGAGCCGGGACGAGCAGGGCGTCGTCGAGCTGGTCAACGACATGCTCGCCGAGAGCCGCGCGCTGCCGCGCCTCGTGCGGCACGACGAGTGGGACTGGCACCTGCACGCCACCCCCGACGACGCGCCGCTGGCGACGCGCATGGCGGTCGAGCTCGCCATGGCGATGGTCGACCTCGTGCGCGCCGGCGAGCTCGGCCGCCTCGGGGTGTGCGGCGCCGAGGACTGCCAGGACGTCCTGGTCGACCTCACCCGCAACCGGTCCCGCCGCTTCTGCAGCACGACGTGCGGCAACCGGGTGGCGGCGGCGGCCTACCGGGAGCGGCAGTCCTCCGGCGGCCCCGGCGGGTATGGCAGCGTAGGAGCATGACGTCCCCGGACCCTCTCCGCCCCGGTCGGCACGACGGCCTGAGGGCGGCCACCCGCGCCGTCGCGCTCGGGCGCCCGCCGCGCGAGCCGGGCGCCCCGGTCAACACCCCCGTCCACCTGACCTCCACGTACCTCGCGGACGGGGACGTGACCTACGGCCGGGTCTCCAACCCCACGTGGGAGGCGCTGGAGGAGGTGCTGGGCTCCCTGGAGTCGGGCCGGGCGCTCGCCTTCGCCTCCGGGCTCGGCGCCATCGCTGCGGTCGTCGGCCAGGTGCCGGTCGGAGGCGTGGTCGTCACCCCGCGGCACGTCTACAACGGCTCGACGGGCCTGCTCGCCGAGCGGGCGGCCGCCGGTGCCCTGTCGGTGCGCACGGTCGAGGCCGAGGACGTCGCCGGCATCGTGGCGGCCTGCGAGGGCGCCGACCTGCTGCTGCTGGAGTCGCCGACCAACCCGATGATGGAGCTCACCGACGTGGTGGCCGTCGTCCGCGGGCTGCGGGAGGCCTTCGGGGACGAGCGCCCGCTCGTGGTGTGCGACAACACCTTCGCCACCCCGGTCGCGCAGCAGCCGCTGACCTGGGGGGTCGACGCGGTCGTCCACTCGGCGACCAAGTACCTGGCCGGCCACTCCGACACCCTGCTCGGGGCCGTCGTCGTCTCGCCGGAGCGGCCGGACCTGCTCGAGCGGCTGCACACCTACCGCACGCTGCACGGCGCCATCCCCGGCCCGATGGAGGCCTGGCTGGTGCTGCGCGGCGTGCGGACCCTGCACGTGCGGCTGGAGCGGGCCAGCGCCACCGCCGAGCTGCTCGTGCAGCGGCTCTCCGGGCACCCGGCCGTGCAGCGCGTGCGCTACCCCGGCTTCGGGGCGATGGTCTCGGTCGAGGTGGCCGGGGGCGAGGAGGCCGCGGAGGCGGTCTGCGCGAGGGTCCGGCTGTGGACCCACGCCACCAGCCTCGGCGGCGTCGAGAGCCAGGTCGAGCGCCGCCGGCGCCACCCGCTGGAGGTGGAGACCGTGCCGGTCGACCTGCTGCGCCTCTCGGTCGGGGTCGAGGACCCCGAGGACCTGTGGGACGACCTGGCCCAGGCCCTGGGCTGAGCGCGCAGCAGGACGCCGAGGCCTACGGTGGGGGCCGTGCCAGCACCCGGTCTCGAGGAGTACGCGGCCTTCCTCCCCGCGGCGTGGAGGGGTAGGGCGGACCTGCGGCCCGAGCACTGCACGTGGGCCTGGCGCGGCCACGAGGTCCACCTGCTCCGGCGCCGCAGCCCCGGGGCGCCCGCCCGGGTCGTGCTCGTCCACGGGGCCGGGGGCCACGCCGGGGCGCTGTGGCCGCTGGCCTCGCTCCTGCCCGCCGAGGCCCTCGACCTCACGGCGGTGGACCTGCCCCTCTACGGCGGCACGCGCTCGCCGGACCCCGCGGCGGTCCGCTACCAGGACTGGGTCGACCTGCTCGCCGACCTGGTGGCCGCGGAGGACGATGGTCGCCCGCTCGTGCTCCTCGGCGCCAGCCTGGGCGGGATGCTCGCCCACGAGACCGCGGCGCGCACCGGGCTGGCCGCCGCGGTCGTGGCCACGTGCCTGCTCGACCCGCGCGCACCGCGGGTCCGCCGGGTCCTCACGCGGTTCGGCCCCCTCGGCGTCGCGGGCGCGCCGCTCGCCCGCCTCGTCCGGGGCCCGCTGCGCGCGCTCCCGGTGCCGGTGCCGTGGGTCGCGCCGCTGCGGCGGATGAGCCTGGACCCGCGGCTGTCCGCCCTCTGCGCGGTCGACCCGCGCGGCGGCGGCGCGCGCGTCCCGCTCGGCTTCCTCGCGTCATACCTGGGCCACCGGCACGTGCCTCCGGAGCGGATGCGCACGCCGGTGACCCTCGCCCAGCCGGGCGCCGACACGTGGACGCCGGTGGGGGTGAGCCTGCCGTGGCTCGCGCGGGTGGCGGCCCCGACGGAGGTGCGGCTGCTGCCCGGGTGCGGGCACTTCCCGGTCGAGGAGCCCGGCGTGGGCGAGCTCGTGCGCACGGTCACCGAGGTCGCGGCGCGCCACGTGCGTCCCTGAGACGACGGCGGGCGCGGCCCCCCGGGAGGAGGACCGCGCCCGTGGGCACGTCGGCTCAGACGTTCAGGTCACCGCACAGGTGCACCTGCAGGCCCAGCCGCTCGAAGAGCGCCGCCTTGGCGACGAGCGCGCGGTCGGCCGTCTCCGCGTCGTCGGCGTAGGCGATCTGCACGTGGTTGGCCTTGTGCCGGGCCATGAACTGGTCGCGGTCGACGCCGTGGTGGACGACGTGGGCGATCGGCCACTCGGGGTTGGTCGCGTTCTTGCGGCGCAG
>JASKZT010000189.1 GCA_030145965.1 Ornithinimicrobium sp. | reverse complement strand
GGCAGACGTAGGCGATGCGCCCGACGTGGTCCAGCACCATGACGCCCGTGCCCTCGAGGTAGCGGCCCACCTCCTCCCACGCGCTGTAGTCGCGGGTGCGACCGATGGCGTAGTGGCCGTAGAGGGCACCGACGACGTCGGCACGGCGCTCCCACCGGCGCACCGGCGAGCGCATCGGGTAGAGCACCAGGCTGCCGTCCGCGTGGGTGGTGAACCAGTTGTTCGGGAAGACCGAGTCGGGGGTGGAGCGCCCGGTGTCCTCGACGAGGTGCACCTCGACGCCCTCGTCGACCAGGCGCTGGGCCATCGTCGAGACCTCGGCGTAGGCGGCGCGCGCCACCTCGTCGGGGGCGGCGTCGGGCACGCGCATGAACTCGTTGTCGACCAGCGTCTGCGGGTTGGGCGTGAAGTGGTGCGGACGCACCATGACCACGGCCGCGGGGGCCTGCCCCGGGGTCGCCGCGGCAGCCCGGCGCGACGGCCGGCGGTCGTCCGCCTGCGCGACGTGGCGGCGCTCGGGAGCAAGAGTCATGTCCCCATGATGCGGGCCCGCGGGTGTCAGCACATCGTCCGTAACCGTCATGCTTCTCACCGATCGCTGCACATTCTGCTGCCCGTGGAATACAGTCTGCGCATGCAGCGTCTCGACGACATCGACCGTGCCCTCCTCGCGCGCCTGCGCGACGACGGACGTGCCTCGGTCTCCTCCCTCGCGGCCGACCTCCACGTGGCGCGCGGCACGGCGCAGACCCGGCTCAACCGTCTCGTCACCGACGGCGTGATCCGTCGCTTCACCATCGAGCTCGATCCTGAGCACGAGAAGCAGATCGTGCGGGCGGTGACCCTCGTCGAGCTCCACGGCACGACCACCAAGGCCGTGGCCCAGGTGCTGCGGCGCATCCCCGAGGTGGTCGAGATGCACGCCACCAACGGCAGCTGGGACATCGTCGCCGACCTGTCGGCCACCTCCCTCGGGGAGCTGGACCGGGCGCTGGTCGAGCTCCGCGGCGTGCGCGGCGTGGTCCGCACCGAGACCTCCATCCTCCTGCGTACGCTCTGAGCCGGAGAGGATGCGCATGCACGAGCACGAGGACGACGACGAGGAGACGGGGCGCCCCGAGCGGCGCTACCACCGGGAGGTCTACGACGACTGGGACGCGGAGGTCGCGGCCGACCCGGAGATGCACAACCGCGGCCTCGACTTCGGCCTGCTCCTGCTGCGGCTGGGGCTGCTCCTCCTGCTCCCCCACGGGGTCGCCAAGGCCGTGGACATGCCCGCCTTCGTCCGTCAGGTCGACGCCAACGTCCTCGGCGCCCAGGCGCCGGAGCTCTTCGCCTGGATGATCATGATCGGCCAGGTCGCCCTCCCCGTCCTCGTGGCCGTCGGGCTCTTCACCCGGCCCGCCGCCTTCCTCGTCGCGGCCGCGATGGCGACCACGTGGGTGCTGGAGGTCTACCTGCGCCTCGGCTACGTCCCGCTCACCGACGACGGTGCGCCGACCGGCGAGGCCGCGCTGCTCTACGTGGTCCTGACGCTGCCGCTCGCCTTCACCGGCGCCGGACGCTGGTCGCTGGACTCGATGCGCACCGGCGGACGTCCCTGACCCGGACCGGCCTAGGCTGTCCGGGTGCGCTGCGACTACTTCGACGCGGGGGTGTGCCGGTCCTGCACCCTCATGGGGGTCCCCTACCCCGTGCAGCTCGCGGACACCCACGCCGCCGCCGCGCGCACCCTGGTGGAGCACGTGCCCGCCGAGGCGTGGCTGCCGCCCGTCTCCGGCCCCGAGCAGGGCTTCCGCAACAAGGCCAAGCTGGTCGTGGGCGGGCGCCGAGGGGCGCCGAGCCTCGGCATCCTCGACGCCGCCGGTCAGGGCGTCGACCTGCGCCGGTGCGGTCTCTACGAGCCGCCCCTGGCCAGGGCCGTGCCGGTCCTGGCCGAGGTCGTCGCCGCCAGCGGGCTGACCCCCTACGACGTCCCGTCGCGGCAGGGCGAGCTCAAGCACCTGCTCGTCACCTCCTCCCCCGACGGCGAGCTCATGGTCCGCGTCGTGCTGCGCTCCCCCGGACAGCGTCGCCGGGTCGAGGAGGCGGTCGGCCTGCTGCGCGAGGCGCTCCCCGGCGTGCGGGTGGTGAGCCTGAACCTCCAGCCCGAGCACAAGGCCGTGCTCGAGGGTGCCGAGGAGATCGTCCTCACCGACGCCCGGACCCTGCCGATGCGCCTCGGCGGGGTCACCCTGCACCTGCGCCCGCAGAGCTTCTTCCAGACCAACACCACCGTCGCGGCGGCGCTCTACCGGGAGGCCGCCGCGTGGGTGGACCAGGCCGCTCCGACCGGCGTGTGGGACCTCTACTGCGGCGTCGGCGGCTTCGCCCTGCACCTGGCCGCGCCCGGGCGGGAGGTGCTCGGCGTGGAGACCTCGCGGGAGGCCGTGGAGAGCGCGCGCACGAGCGCCGCCGAGCGAGGCGACGCGGGCGTGCGCTTCGAGGTCGGCGACGCGACGACGGCGCTGGCCTCCTCGCCCGCGCCCGACCTCGTCGTGGTCAACCCGCCGCGGCGCGGCATCGGTACCCTGGCCGGCTGGCTCGAGGCCTCGGGCGTGGGCCGCGTCCTCTACTCCTCCTGCAACGCGAGCTCGCTCGCGCGCGACCTGGCCGGCATGCCGACGATGCGGCCGCGGCGGGCGAGGGTCTTCGACATGTTCCCGCAGAGCCGGCACGCCGAGGTGCTCGTCGAGCTCGTGCGCGTGCCCTGACAGACCCCTCGGCCGCCGATCTTCAGGACAGGGCGGCCAGGGCCCGGTCGTAGTCGGGCTCCTGCCCGATCTCCGGCACGAGCTCGGCGTGCACCACCGTGCCGTCCGCGTCGAGCACGACCACCGAGCGGGCCAGCAGGCCCGCCATCGGCCCCTCGGTCATCGTCACGCCCATGACCCGCCCGAAGTCGGAGCGGAAGGCGGAGGCCGAGGAGACGTCCTCGATGCCCTCGGCTCCGCAGAAGCGGGCGTGGGCGAAGGGGAGGTCCATCGAGGCGCAGACCACGACGGTGTCCTCCAGGCCGGCGGCCAGCGCGTTGAAGGTGCGCACCGACGCGGCGCACACCCCGGTGTCGACGCTGGGGAAGATGGTGAGGACGACGCGGCGTCCGGCCAGGTCGGCGCCGCTGAAGTCGAGCAGGTCGGTGCCGGTGAGGACGAAGGAGGGGGCGGGCGCGCCGACGGCGGGCAGCTCCCCCACGGTGCGCACGGGGGTGCCGCGCAGAGCGATGGTGGCCATGGGGCGTGTCTATCACCCGCCGCGCCGCGGCCGAGAGCCCAGGGTGCTCTGCCATGATGGGTGCGGACGCGCCGCTCCGACGACGGCGACGCTGACGCTGACGCTGACGACGATGCAGACGACAAGGAAGTGGATCGCGATGGGCAACACGTTCGACGCAGTGCCCCGGCCCGCGGGGGCGCACGAGCGCAGCACCGCCTCGCTGTCGGTCGCCGACCCGCAGGCCCTCCTCGAGCGCATCGTCGAGGAGGCGGGCAAGCACCGCGGGACCCTGCGCGAGCGGGACGGCTGCACGATCCCCTTCCGCGAGGGCGGGTCGGTGCGGATCCGCGTCGGGCAGGAGGGCCAGGGCTCCCCCGCCCTGCACCTGGCCACCGACGCCCCCACGGTGGAGCGCCGCGAGCACCTCGAGCGGACCGTCGCCGACCTGCTCCTGCGCCTGGCCGGCGACGACGCCGCCACCGCGCCGGACTGGCAGCCCGCCGGCTGACGGCCGGGACCGGGACGGGCCGCTAGGCCGTGACCACGCGCAGCCCGGAGGCGGCGGCGTGGTCGGCGAAGGAGTCGTCGACGCACACGACGCTCCTCCCCGCGGCCAGCAGCAGCGAGGCCGCCGCGGCCGCGCGGTAGCCGGCGGCGCAGTGCACCCACAGCTCGCCGGCGGGCACCTCGCCCAGGCAGCCGGGCAGGGAGCCGATCGGAAGGCTGACCGAGCCCTCCAGGTGGGCGGTCGCGTGCTCGCGAGGGTTGCGCACGTCGAGGACGGTCACGGGCCGGTGCGCGCGGGCCACGCCCAGGTCGGCGAAGGTCGACAGGGCCAGGGTGCCCGGCTCGCCGTCCACCCAGTCGCGCGGTCCTCCGGTGGCCGCCCCCGTCACCGAGTCCACGCCGATCCGGGCGAGCTCGCGCCGGGCCTGCAGCACCTGCTCCGGCGTCTCCCCGAGCAGGGTGACCGGGACGCCGGCGGGCAGGACCCAGCCGAGCCAGGTCGGCAGGGCGCCGTCGAGACCGAAGCTCACCGAGCCGGGCAGGTGCCCCACGGAGAAGGCACGCCGGGTCCGCAGGTCGACCACCCAGTCACCCTCCTCGACGCGGCGACGCAGCTGCGTCGCGTCCACCGGACCGGGGGCCGAGAGGTCCGGCGCCCCGGGGCCGGCGAGGTTGGCCGGCTGCATCCGGGCGTAGTAGGCGGGATAGACGTCCAGGTTCTCCAGCGTGCTGCGCACGAAGTCCTCGACGGGCAGGCGCAGGGCGGGGTTGGTGGCGCGCTCCCGGCCGACCGTCGAGGCCTCCCCCTCGGCCTGGGTGGCGGAGCAGAACGAGCCAAACCCGTGCGTGGGCATGACCTGCGCCACGTCGGGCAGCTCGGCGGCCAGGCGCCGCACGGAGGCGTGCTGGAGGCGGGCCAGCTCCTCGCGGTGACGCTCGCCCAGCAGGTCGGGGCGGCCGGTGGACCCGATGAGCAGCGATCCGCCGGTGAAGACGTGCGGGTCCTCGCCCTCCAGGGAGTAGGACAGGTGGGTGAAGGTGTGCCCGGGCGTGTGCAGCACCCGGACCCTCAGCGCGGGCGAGACGTCGACGACGTCGCCGTCGCGGACCGGCACCCGGTCGAAGGCGACCGGGTCGTCGGCGTTGACGTGGTAGGCCGCGCCGGTGAGGCGGGCGAGCGCGAGCCCACCGGTGACGTAGTCGTTGTGCACGTGGGTCTCGAAGACGTGCGTGACCCGGACGCCCTCCCGCCGGGCGAGGGCCAGGACCCGGTCCACGTCGCGCTGCGGGTCCACGACGAAGGCGCTGCGCCCGTCGTGGACGAGGTAGCTGCGGTCACCCAGGGAGGGGGTCTCCAGGGTCAGGACCGTGGG
>JASKZT010000139.1 GCA_030145965.1 Ornithinimicrobium sp. | reverse complement strand
TGGTGTCCTGGGAGAGCCGGCTCATGACGCGAACGCGTCGGCTCGGACACAGGGGATACGTCGGCATCCACCCGGACGATCGGGCCTATGGCAGGGATCAACAAAGATGGGGAGCTGCCGAAGGCCCCATCGCCGTCGAGCATGGCCCGCTCCAGCTCCAGGGCATGGATCCTGAGCCGACTGTGGACCAAACTCATGGCGTCGTGCGCGGCCGTCGCGCGAGCCGTCGCACCGAACCCGACAGACTCGCCTGGTGTGCAGCTGTCACAAAGCGTGTCCGGGCGGTGTCGTGATGGTGTCAAGTACTCTCGAGGAAGCGGACCATGATGCCTGAGATGGTGCACGTAGTAGTTGTGGGTGGCGGGTACGCCGGGGTGATGGCGGCCAACCGCCTCGCCGGGAGCAGTGCCGTACCTAGGGTGAAGGTGACACTGGTGGATCCGGGGGAGCAGTTCACCGAGCGGATCCGGCTGCACCAGGTCGCCGCTAGGACCCGAGACTCGGCGGGTGTGAAGTGGGCGGAAGTGCTGCACCCGCAGGCGCGCCACCTACCGGCCCGGGCAGTGAGCATCGACGCCGATCATCGGACGGTCGCTCTGGCGGAGCAGGAGTCACTCCACTTCGACTGGCTGGTCTATGCGGTCGGCAGCGGGGAGCAGGCCACACCGCTGCTCTCGGTGACCAATGCTGAGGCCGCGACAACCACCGCGCACGCGATTGCCGAGCTGGTGCCCGGGTCGACGGTCACGGTCGCGGGCGCTGGACCGACCGGGGTGGAAGTCGCCTGTGCGATAGCGGCATCTCGTCCAGATCTGGCGATCACGGTCGTGGCCCCGTCAGGTCTGGGACATCCGCTGACCGGGGGCCAGGCAGTGGCCCGTCGCTTGGGGCGTCTGGGGATCAGGGTCATGGACGGGACGGTGGATCCGGCCACCGGGGTTGTCGCCACTGCGGGAGCGAACTCACAGCCCGCGGCCGAGGCGACGATCTGGACGGTGGGACTGGCTGTCCCGACCGTGGCCGCCGACAGCGGCCTGCCTGTGGCCGAGGACGGCCGGTTGCTGGTCGACGCGACCCTCACCGTGCCTGGGCATGAGCGCATCCTCGGAGCTGGGGACGCAGTCACTGTGCAGGGGACAGCCGGGGCGCACCTGCGCGCCTCGTGCGCGTCTGCGATCCCGCTGGGAGCTCATGCTGCCGGAGTCTTGCTCGCTCGCCTGGCCGGAACGGCACCGGCACCGATCGACATCGGCTACCTCGTGCAGTGCCTGGACCTCGGCGCCGGGCACGGGCACGTGCAGACGGTGCACCCCGACGACACGGTCCGCCGCTGGGCGCTGACCGGTCGAGCCGGCGGCTGGGCCAAGGAGCAGGTCTGCAGGATGACCGTGGGTTGGCTGGCCAAAGAAGTTCGTCGACCGGGGTCCTACACCTGGCCGTCGGGTCCGACTGCGGCCCTGAGATGAAGCCCGTGGTCCCCCTGACAGAACAGGGCGAGCTGTTCACCGTTCACCGCTCGATGGTCTTCGCCATCGCCTACGAGGTCCTCGGCACCCGAGCTGACGCTGACGACGTCGTCCAGGAGACCTACTTGCGCTGGGCCGACGTGGACATGTCGACGGTGCGTGATCCACGTGCGTATCTGGCTACGATAGCCACCCGCACCGCGCTCAACACGGTGCGCACCGTGAGCCGGCGCCGAGAGGACTACCCCGGGCCGTGGCTGCCCGAGCCCTTGGTGAGCCATCACGAGAGCCCGGAGCAGCAACTGCTCATGAAGGAACAGCTCAGCTACGCACTGACGGTGCTGCTGCAGCAGGCCACTCCGGAGCAGCGGGCGGTGTTCATGCTCCACGACGTCTTCGGCCTGCCCTACCCAGTCATCGCCGAGGCGGTGGGCAAGACCCAGACCGCGGTCCGCCAGATCGCTCACCGGGCGCGCACGCGCCTCACCGCCACGGATCACGCTGCGGGCACCACCGACGACAGCGCGGAAGTGCTCGAGGCATTCCTGGCGGCCGTGGTCACTGGTGACCTCCAGGCGCTGATGGATGTGCTGGCCCCGGAGGCGGTGCTGCTCTCCGACGGCGGAGGCAAGGCTGTCGCCGCCCTCAGGCCGATCACCGGCGCTGAGCCTGTCGCGGCCTTCCTGCTGAAGGTCGCCCGGACCCCGGTCCCGCAGATGCGCGTGGACATAGACACCCTCAACGGTGGCCTCGGAGTGCTGATCCGGACCGGGGACCGGCTGGAGCTGACCGTGGCCGTGGCCGTGAACGACCAGCGCAAGATCACCGGCGTCTACCTCGTGCGCAACCCCGACAAGCTGTCCCCCTCGACGGACGAGTAACGCCTCGCCCCCGTGGTCGTCTCCTCGATCGAAGATGCTCCTCACATCCCCACCGGCAGCCCGGGCGACGGCACCCCGAGAGCATGGTGGCCTGTCCTGTCCGCACGAAGGGAGCATGCCAGCGGTCACCGGGTGGACACACGACATAGGGGGTAGATGTCACCGCTCGTCCACCTTCCGCTGGTCGGATGGCCGCGTGGTGCACATCGTTGGCCCGGTTCCAGATCCTGTCCCGTCGCAGATGCAGGCCGCGCGCGTCCACGCGCACCACGGACCTCTGGCGGAGGGGCCGCGGCACGGGGAGGCGTTGTGCCTGTCGGGTGGGGGTTTTCGCGCTGCGCTGTTCCACGGCGGCGCCGTGCGCCGGCTCGATGAGCTCGGTGTCCTCGGCCGGCTCCGGACGATCTCGGCCGTGTCCGGCGGGGCCATCGTCGCCAACCTGCTGGCACATCCAGAGCTGCGGTGGCCGGAGGCCTCCTCGGAAGGTGGGCGCGTGGGTGGCCTGGAGGACCTCGTGCTGCAGCCGCTGCGCCGGCTCGTCTCCCGCAACCTGCGCACCCCGGCACTCCTCGCGCGGGCGCTGCCGCGTGGCTGGAACGACCCCTCCGCCCCGACATCGACCCTGAGTGCGGCACTGCTCGACGTGGTGCCGTGGTGGGCGCGGGAGCTGCGCGAGCCGGGCCGCGGAGGGCCGGTGATCCTCACCGGCGCCACGGAGATCGGCTACGGCGTCGGCTGGACCTTCGCGGACGCCCGCAGCCACGGCCCCCGTGGTCTGATCGGTGACCACCGGCTGGGGTATGCCGCGCCGCCGCCAGGGATGCGCGTCGTGGACGCGGTGGTCGCCTCGTGCGCGCATCCGCCGTTCCTGCCACCGCTAGAGCTGGACGGCCGCACGCTCGCCCTCAGCGGTGGTGCCGAGGACCCCCACGAGGAGGCATCGGTGAGGGCCGGCATACTGCGGCGCGTCCAGCTGGCGGACGGCGGCGTGCACGACAACCTCGCCGTGGAGCCGGTCTGGTCCGACCACCGGGTCGTGCTCGTCAGCGATGGGGGCGCGACGTTCCGCGGTCAGTCGCCCGGCACCTCCATCGGTCGGCTGTGGCGGCTGCTGTCCATCGCCTCCAGCGGGGGCCACACCACTCGGCTGCGCTGGCTGCGGTCGGCGTTCGCGTCCGGCGTGGTGGAAGGCGCGACCTGGTCCCTGGGCGCCGAGAGCCCGGTCAGCTGGGTGCGTACCGACCTGGACGCCTTCACCGCCGCCGAGCAGCAGGTGCTTTCGCACCACGGCTATCTCAAGGCCGACGCATCCCTGCGGCAGCACAGCCCCCACGTGATCCGCCGGGAGCACCCCCTGCCCCAAGCACATCCCGACCTGGAGGACGTCGCGCATGTCGCCCGGGTCATGGCCGGCTCGCACCGAGTGACCGCGTTCGGCCGGCGCTGAGCGAAGGCACGACGACCGCCCCCACCGTAGGGGCTGCCGCTGACGTCGACGTCAACGACGTGGGCCTCTTCGAGGTGCAGCCCTCCCCAGGATCATGGTTGAGGGCTGGCAGCTGTTCTGGGGGCCAGCGCCATGATGCCGGTCGTCTGTCCCGCCAGCTCTTGCCCGAGATGCTGGCCATGGGTGGGGCCTCATCGTCTTCGGCGCGGTGAGTCGACGTCGAAGCCCTCCGCCGGGTTCTGTGACCCGACCATCCGTTGGACCCGCGACGTTCATCCTGGCGTCACCCGGTGGTTGCGTCCATCTCCTAGAGTCTCCGGCGTGATCTCCCCCTCGCGCACCCATGCCGTCCTCAGCCGCGCCCTGCGCGCCCGCACCGTGCGCGGGGTGCTGCTCCTCTCCTTGGTGGGTGGGGTTGCGGCCGGTCCGGCCGTCGCGGCGGTCGTGCCCGATCCGGTGCGCTACTCGGCGGAGGACTCGGCCTTCACGCTTGCTCCGGTCGGCAGCTATGAGACCGGCATCTTCGACGAGTCCGCCGCCGAGATCGTGGCCTGGTATGCCGCCGGTCAGCGCGTGCTGGTCGTCAACGCGCAGACGGGGACCGTTGACGTGCTCGACGCCGCCGACCCATCCAGGCCGGTCAAGTCCTCGGAGATCACTGCGGTGGGGGTCAAGGCTGCCGACGGATCCCGGGTGCCCGAGGGCACCGTCGCCAACTCGGTGGCCGTTCGCGACGACGGGCTGGCGGTGGTGGCCCTGGAGGCCCCGCAGAAGACCGACAACGGCTGGCTGCTGGTCGTGGACGTCCGCTCGCAGGAGCCGGTGGTCCTAGGGGCCTACCGCGTCGGGGCCCTGCCCGACATGGTCGCCCTGACGCCGCGCGGTGACCGCGCGCTCGTCGCGAACGAGGGGGAGCCGACAGACGACTACAGCCGCGACCCTGAGGGAACGGTCTCCGTCGTGGAGCTGCCCAAGCAGATCACCGAACGCGGCCGCTCTGCGCAGCACGGGGTCCGGGCGATCACCCAGGACAAGGTGGCAACTGCCGACTTCCATGCGTTCGAGGGTGACGCCCTCCCCGAGGGCGTGCGTGTCTTCGGTGGGCGGGAGGACGCCGGGACCGGTATCCCGACGTTCCCCGTGTCGGAGAACCTGGAGCCGGAGTACGTCACCGTCTCCGACAACGGCCGCACCGCGTGGGTCTCGCTGCAGGAGGCCAACGCGCTGGCCGTGGTGGACGTCCGCACCGCGACCGTGACGGACCTCCTGCCGTTGGGCACGGTGGATCGCCGGCAGGTCGCCTTCGACCCCTCGGACCGCGACGGCGGGATCAGGCTAGGCACCTGGCCGGTCCAGGGCTTCCGTCTGCCCGATGCCATCGACTCCTACCGGGTGGGCGGCACCGACTACATCGTCACCGCCAACGAGGGTGACGCCCGCGACTACGACGCCTACTCCGAGGAGGCCCGCGTCAAGGACCTGGGCCGGGGCGGCATCCCTCCGGTCTGCGAGTCCGTCGCCCGCGAGGCGGGCATGACCGTGAAGCAGCTGCAGGCGGACGAGCACCTCGGTCGCCTCACGATCACCCTGGCTCAAGGCCTCGACGAAGACGCCAACTGCTACTCCGAGCTGTTCACCTACGGATCGCGTGGATTCTCGATTTTCGACGGCGACGGTGCTCTGGTCTTCGACTCCGGCTCGCAGTTCGAGGAGATCCTGGCCGAGGCGGTCCCTGAGTTCTTCAACTCCAACCACTCCGTGACGAACTTCGAAGGTCGCTCCGACGACAAGGGCCCCGAGCCCGAGGGCGTGGTCCTTGGCGAGGTCGAGGGCCGGACCTACGCCTTCATCGGCCTGGAGCGCATCGGCGGCGTCATGGTCTATGACGTGACCGAGCCCTCAGCGGCCTTCTTCGTCACCTACGTGAACAACCGGGACTTCACGGTGTCCGTCGAGGACGCCGATGACGTCGACGCGGCACTCGCGGCCGCCGGTGACCTCGGCCCTGAGGGCTTGGCCTTCGTCCCGGCCTCGGAGTCACCCACCGGTGCGCCGCTGGTCGTCGTCGGCAACGAGGTGTCAGGTACCACGACCTTCTTCGAGGTCGCCGGCCGGCGCTGAACCTACCGACGGAGCGGACCGGCTGGCGCTGGGCATGGGCCGCCGACGAGCGGGCTGTCGCGGACGCGGCCGGGGTCGAGGTCGAGGTCGTTCAGCCGGGCAGGTGGTTGACGAGCTGGAAGTCTTCACGCACCCATGGGGTACGTGCCCACCCGAAGGCGGTGTCTGCCGTTACCCCATCTGGGTGAACCTGCGCAGTCACGCCGGGGCCAGGCGGCTCGGCCTGGTCACCTGACGCGACGAAGAGCGCTCCCGCTCCCTGGGGCGGGGAGCGGGAGCGCTGCTCGACGGTCGTCCGGGAACAGGGGACCCGGGCGTCGCGCCGCTCGGCCGTGGTCGCGCCACGGGTCGAGGGGCAGGACGATAGCGCAACGCCAGACCGTCCGCGTGGGGGACGTGACGACGCCCCCGCTCGAGGAGAGCGGGAGCGTCGTGCGCCACTGCCCTTGGCTGCCCGGACGTAGCGGCGCTTTGCTGCTATGTCACTAGATGAGCAGCAGGCGGGCGGGGCGGTTCTGCGGGCGCGCCGTGCTGGCGCTGGCCATACGCCCACGAGAGGTCGGTTCGCCGAGGCCGGCGTCGAGCTCGCGAGGTTGCGCCGGTGGTTCAAGGGGTGGGCGCAGGCATAACCGGGGGGGCGCGGCCTCACCCAGATGTGGTGGCTCGCGATGAAGTCACCCCGTTGAGTGATGGCCGCAC
>JASKZT010000130.1 GCA_030145965.1 Ornithinimicrobium sp. | reverse complement strand
TGGACAGCGACCGGATGGCCGAGCCCCGGTACTCCAGGACGTAGCCCTGCCCGCCGCCGGTGCCGATGCGGTGGATGACGGCCAGGATGACGTCCTTGGCGCTCACCCCGGCCGGCAGCTCTCCGTCGACCGTGACCGCCATCGTGCGGAAGGGCCGCAGCGGCAGCGTCTGCGTGGCCATGACGTGCTCCACCTCGGAGGTGCCGATCCCGAAGGCCAGCGCCCCGAAGGCCCCGTGGGTGGAGGTGTGGCTGTCGCCGCAGACGATCGTCATCCCCGGCTGGGTCAGCCACAGCTCGGGGCCGATGACGTGGACGATCCCCTGCCCGCGCCGCCCCCGCTCGTGGTGGACGACCCCGAACTGCTCGCAGTTGGTCCGCAGCGCCTCCAGCTGGGTGCGGGACACCGGGTCGAGGACCGGCCCCGGCGTGGTGGGCGTGTTGTGGTCCTCGGTCGCCAGCGTCAGGTCGGGCCGGCGCAGCGGACGGCCCGCCGCCCGCAGCCCGTCGAACGCCTGCGGGCTGGTCACCTCGTGCACGAGGTGGAGGTCGATGTAGAGGAGGTCCGGCTCTCCGTCGGCGGAACGGACGACGTGCTGCGTCCAGAGCTTCTCGGCCAGGGTCTGTCCAGGCATGGGCGGGCCCCCTCCTCCTCGTTCGGCGGGATAGGTTGAGGGCCCATACTAGGGTCGCCCCTTGACGCCACGTAAATGAGGTTCCTCGCATGCCGACGCCCCCGGTCCCGTCCGCCCGCCGCCACGACCTCGCCGTCCTCCGGGGAGACGGCGTGGGGCCGGAGGTCACCGCTGCGGCGCTCACCGTCCTCGACGCGGCGGAGCAGCGGTTCGGCTTCGCGACCGACCGCACCGAGGTGCCGCTCGGGGCCGACCACTACCTGGCGACCGGCGAGCTGCTGGAGCCGGACATGGTCGAGCGGCTGCGCGGCCACGACGCGATCCTCTTCGGCGCGATCGGCAGCCCCAGGGTCACCCCCGGCATCCTCGAGCGGGGCGTCATCCTCGCCCTCCGGCGGGAGATGCGCCAGGCGGTGAACCTGCGCCCCGTCCGCCTCTACCCCGGCGTGCCGACACCGATCGCGGGCCTGACCCCCGAGCGCTGCGACCTCGTCATCGTCCGGGAGAACACCGAGGGCGCCTACGTCGCCCAGGGCAGCTCGGTCCACGCCGGCACCCCGGCCTGGACCGCGGTGCAGGAGTCGGTCAACACCTGGTACGCCGTCGAGCGCGCGGTGGAGTTCGCCTACCGGCTGGCCTCGGTGCGGCGCGGGCGCCTCACGCTGTGCCACAAGACCAACGTGCTCGTCGAGGCGGGCCGGCTGTGGACCGCCGTCATGGAGAGCGTCGGGCAGCGCTACCCCGACGTCGAGACCGACTACGTCCACGTCGACGCCATGTGCATGCACCTGCCGGTGAGTCCCGAGCGCTTCGACGTCGTGGTGACCGACAACCTCTTCGGCGACATCGTCACCGACCTCGGCGCGGTGCTGCAGGGCGGGCTGGGGGTCGCCGCCAGCGGCAACCTCAACCTCGACGGGGGAGCGCCGAGCATGTTCGAGCCGATCCACGGCTCCGCGCCCGACATCGCCGGGCGCGGCTGGGCCAACCCCGCGGGCGCCTGCCTCTCGCTCGCCATGATGCTCGGCCAGCTGGGCGAGGGGGAGGCGGCCGCCGCGGTCGAGGCGGCGACGACGGCCGTCCTCGCCGAGCTCCCGGCGCTGGCCGGCTCCGGCATGGGCGCCTCGACGGGGGAGCTCGGCGAGCGCATCGCCACGGCCCTCGCCGACGGCTCCGCGCCTGCCGTCGACGACAGCCTCATGAGCCAGCTCGCCCGGGTCGACCTCGCGTGAGCGCCCCGGACCTGTGGCCCGCGGTGGCCACCGTCGACCTGGGCGCGATCAGCGCCAACGTCCGCGCCCTGCGCGAGCGGGTGGGCGGCACCGAGCTCATGGCGGTGGTCAAGGCCGACGCCTACGGCCACGGGCTCGTGCCCTCCGCCCGAGCGGCCCTCGCCGGCGGTGCCTGCGCGCTCGGCGTCGCCCAGCCGACCGAGGCGCTCGCGCTGCGGGCCGCCGGTGTCGTCGCGCCGGTGCTCACCTGGCTGGTCGCCCCCGGCACCGACGTCGCCCCCCTGGTCGCCTCGGGCGTCGAGGTGGCCGTGTCGGCCCCCTGGCTCCTCGACGCGCTGGCCGCCGCGGCCCGCGCGAGCGGCACGACCGCCACCGTCCAGCTCAAGGCCGACACGGGGCTCGGGCGCAACGGCGCGCTGAGCCTGCCCCTGCGCCCCGGCGACCCCCGCACCGACTGGGCCGACCTCGTCGACCACGCCGCCCGCCTCGAGGCGGAGGGGGCCGTCCGGGTGCGCGGCCTGTTCACCCACCTCGCCTACGCCGACGCCCCTGAGCACCCGACGGTCCGGGCCCAGCAGGAGGCCTTCGCCGACGCGGTCGCGGTGGGCGAGCGCGCCGGGCTGCGGCCCGAGGTGCGCCACATGGCCAACTCCGCGGCGACGCTGACCACCCCGCAGGCCGCGTGGGACATGGTCCGCCCGGGCCTGGCGGTCTACGGGCTGTCGCCCGTGCCCGACCTCGCCGGGGCCGCGGAGCTGGGGCTGCGACCCGCCATGCGGGTGACCGCCCGGGTCGCCGTGACCAAGCGGGTGGCCGCGGGGCAGGGCGTCTCCTACGGCCACACCTACCTGACCCCGCGGGAGACGACCCTCGCCGACGTGCCGCTCGGCTACGCCGACGGGGTGCCGCGGCACGCGTCCGGCGTCGCACCGGTCCAGGTGCGCGGCGAGCGCCGCACGGTCGCCGGCCGGGTCTGCATGGACCAGTTCGTCGTCGACGTCGGCGACCTGCCGGTCGAGGCGGGCGACGAGGTCGTGCTCTTCGGCGCCGGCGACGACGGGGAGCCGACCGCCCAGGACTGGGCGGAGGCGGCCGGGACGATCTCCTACGAGATCGTCACCCGCTTCGGCCCGCGGGTGCCCCGCGTGCACGTCGGGGGTCCCGTCGACGTCGGCGGTGGGGGTCCGTGAGCGAGGTGCGCCGCCGGCTGCCCACCGCCGAGGACACCCAGGAGCTGGGGCGGGCGCTGGGGCGGCTGCTGCGCGCGGGCGACCTCGTCGTGCTCACCGGTGACCTGGGGGCCGGCAAGACCACCCTGACCCAGGGTCTGGCCGACGGGCTCGGCGTGCGCGGCCCGATCACCTCCCCGACCTTCGTCATCGCCCGGGTGCATCCCTCCCTCGGCGGCGGGCCGGCCCTCGTCCACGCCGACGCCTACCGTCTCGGCGGTGCCGCCGAGCTCGACGACCTCGACCTCGACGCCTCGCTCGAGGAGTCGGTGACGGTCGTCGAGTGGGGCCACGGGATGGCCGAGCAGCTGGCCGAGGAGGTGCTCGAGGTCGTCCTCGAGCGCTCCGGGAGCGAGGCCGGCGACCAGCAGGAGCGGCAGGTCCTGCTCCGCGGGTCCGGCGCCCGGTGGCGCGAGCTGGAGGGCGGCCTGGCCTCCCTGCCCGGCCGTGCCGCAGGACCCGCCGCGACCCGGTAGGGACCGGGCGCCCGACCCCCCCGCACCTCCGGGCCGCCCGGGGCCCGCCGGGGCCGGCGACTAGGGTGGCCGGATGACCGACGGCGCGATCCTCATGGTGTGCACGGGCAACGTCTGCCGATCGCCCCTGCTCGAGCGCCTCGTGCAGAAGGCCGCGGACGAGCGCTTCGGGCCGGGGGCCCTGCCCGTCCGCTCGGCCGGCACGCTCGGGCTCGCCGGCGAGCCGATGGACGCGCGCGCGGCGGCCGCGCTGCGGGCGATGGGCGGTAGCCCGGAGGGCTTCGTCGCCCGTCGGCTCACGGAGCCGATGGTGAGCTCGGCGGCCCTCGTCCTCACGGCCACCCGTGAGCACCGGGCCCAGGTCTCGCGCCTGCACCCCCGGGCGATGAAGCGGACCTTCACCTTCCGCGAGCTGGCCCACATCCTGTCCTTCCTGGGGGAGGACCAGCTGCCCACGACGCAGGACCCGGTCGAGCGCGCCGCCGCGCTGGCCGTGCTGGCGACCAACCACCGTGGCCTGAGGCGACCGTCGTCGATGGACGACCTGGACATCGTGGACCCCTTCCGCCGGGAGGACGCGGTCTATGATCGGATGAGCACGCAGATCGGGGGGTCTGCACCGGGGGTGCTGCGGGGACTCCTCGGGTCCGCCTGAGCATTCCTCAGGAGTCTCAGGGGACCCGTTCGGCACAACTCGCCCGACTGGGTGGACGGGCCATGCTGGGTGCTCTACTGTGCCGTCAAGGGTAAAGAAATGGTAAAGGCCCTTCGGTAGCTTTACGTGAGCGTTATCGAAGGGTCTTTCGCAGATGGGACCTTTCTTGACAGCATCAGTAGCAGTTCCGCATGAGCCTCGGGGGGCTCGTGCGGGCAACGACCGGCCGGGGGCATCCGTGCCGAGCTTCTTCGTCGTGCCCGAAGCCTGGGGGCTGCCGCGTCCAGGGGTTCATCCCAGGGCACGACGCTACCTGGACGGCTACCTGCGCAGCGTCCGCCTGCTCGACCTCCTCGCGGTCGGCCTGGCCGTGGCGCTCGCGCAGCTGCTCCGCTTCGGCGTCGACCAGAGTGTGCTGCACAGCCAGGTCGGCGCGGTCGACTACCTCCAGGTCTCGGTCGTGCTCGTGCTGGCCTGGATGGCCTCGCTGCACCTGCAGAAGGCCTACGACGGCCGGCTGGTGGGGCACGGCATCCAGGAGTACCGCCTCGTCTTCCAGGCCTCGACCTGGCTCTTCGCGCTGCTGGCGGTCACGACCTTCGCGTTCAAGGTCGACCTCGCCCGCGGCTACGTCCTCGTCGCCTTCCCGCTCGGGGCGCTGCTGCTCCTGCTCGGGCGCTGGGGCGCCCGCCGCTGGCTCGTGCACCAGCGTCGCGTCGGACAGTTCTCCGACCGGGTGCTGCTCGTCGGCGACCGCGACCACGTGGCCAGCCTCGTGGTCGCGCTGCGCCGGGCCCCCGACGCCGGCTACCAGGTGCTCGGCGCGTGCGTCGACGACGCCTCCGGCGGCCGGGTCGCGGGCGTGCCGGTGCTCGGCCCCGAGTCCGCGGTGCTGGTCAAGGCCAAGGAGCTGCAGGTCGACGTCGTGGCGGTGTCCTCCTCCTCGAGCCTGGGGCACACGGGGCTGCGGCGGCTCGGCTGGGCCCTCGAGGGCAGCGACGTCGACCTGGTCGTCGCGCCCGGGATCATGGACGTCGCCGGCCCGCGGGTGCTGACCCGGCCGGTGCAGGGGCTGCCGCTCATCCACGTGGAGCGCCCGGACTTCTCCGGCGCGCACCTCTTCGCCAAGGCCGTGCTCGACCGCGTGTGCGCGGTGCTCATGCTTGCGGCCCTCGCCCCCGTCCTGCTGGCCGTGGCCCTCTGCGTCAAGCTCGAGGACGGCGGGCCGGTCCTCTTCCGGCAGGAGCGGGTGGGGCACGGCGGCCGCACCTTCGGGATGTGGAAGTTCCGCAGCATGGTGCCCGACGCCGAGGCCCAGCTGCCGCGGCTCATGAGCGTGAACGACGGCGCCGGGCCGCTCTTCAAGCTGCGCCAGGACCCGAGGGTCACCCGGACCGGTGCGGTCATCCGCAAGTTCTCCCTCGACGAGCTGCCCCAGCTGCTGAACGTGCTGCGGGGCGACATGAGCCTGGTCGGGCCGCGCCCCCCGCTGCCCCGCGAGGTCGCCGCCTACGAGGACTCGGCCCGCCGCCGGCTGCTCGTCAAGCCCGGCATGACCGGCCTGTGGCAGATCAGCGGGCGCAGCGACCTGTCCTGGGACGAGTCGGTCCGTCTCGACCTCTACT
>JASKZT010000087.1 GCA_030145965.1 Ornithinimicrobium sp. | reverse complement strand
AAGGCGATGGCGTTGGGCGGGGTGGCCACCGGCAGCATGAACGCGCAGGTCGCGGCCAACGCCACGGGGATGGCCAGCAGCATCGGGTCCACGCCCAGACCGAGCGCGACACCACCGGCGACGGGCAGGAAGGTCGCCGCCGTGGCCGTGTTGCTCGTCAGCTCGGTGAGGAAGAGGATGCCGGCGGTGAAGACGACGACCAGCAGGATGACGGGCAGCCCGCCCAGCCCCTGCGCCGAGGCGCCGATCCACTCGGTCAGCCCCGAGGAGCCGAACTGGGCGGACAGCGCCAGGCCACCACCGAAGAGCAGCAGCACGCCCCACGGCAGCTGCAGCGCGCTCTCCCAGTTCAGCAGCCGCACGCCACGGGCCGCGCCCGCGGGCAGGACGAAGAGCAGCAGCGCGACCGTCATCGCGATCCCCGCGTCGTCGATCGGGGTGTCGTCCGACCAGATGAGGGGCACCGAGACCCAGGAGACGGCCGCCAGCACGAAGATGCCCAGCACCCGGATCTCTCCCTGGGACATCGGCCCCAGCTTGGCGATCTCCTGGGTCATGAGGTCGCGCCCGCCGGGGATCTCGTCGATCTCGGGCTTGAAGAAGACCTTGGTCAGCAGGAACCAGCAGATGACGAGGAAGACGATCGACAGCGGGACCCCGACCATCATCCACTGGCCGAAGCCGATGGAGATGTCGTGGTTCTCCTGCAGGTAGCCCACCAGAAGCGTGTTGGGAGGGGTGCCGATGATGGTGCCGAGGGAGCCGATGGAGGCGGCGTAGGCGATGCCCAGCATGAGCGCCGTGCCGAAGTTGGACTCGATGACGGCGTCCTTGACCTGCTGCGACTGCGGGTCGGCGTCGGCGTCGACGGACTGAAGGGCGCCCTCGCCCGTCGCGGCGGCCCCGGCCGCCTGCGGGGCGGTCTCGTCGGAGGTGCCCAGCCCGGCCACGAGCAGGAGCACCGAGACGCCGATCGGCAGCATCATGACCGCGGTGGCGGTGTTCGACACCCACATCGACAGGAAGCCGGTGGCGACCATGAACCCCGCCACGACCATCGCCGGGTTGGTCCCCATCGCCCGGACCGTGACCAGGGCGATGCGACGGTGCAGGTTCCACCGCTGCATCGCCAGGGCCAGCATGAAGCCGCCCATGAAGAGGAAGATGATGTTGTTGCCGTAGGAGGCGCCGACGTCGTTGACGGAGGACTCGCCGAGGACCGGGAAGACGATCAGGGGCACGAGGGCCGTCGCCGGGATGGGCAGCGCCTCGGTCATCCACCAGATGCCCATGAGGACCGCGGTGGCCGCGGTGAGACGGGCCGGGTGGGGGACGTCGCCCGGCATGACCAGGTAGACGATGACGGCGGCGATGACACCGGCGGCCAGCCCGGCCCAGCGCACGCGGCTCGCCCGCGGCTCCAGGCCCGGGTCGAGCTCACCCGGCGACTTCTGCTCGACCTCCACGCCTCGCCCGGGGTCGGGACTGTACTGACGCAGATGGTCCCCGGGGACCTGACGGCGATCGGACATGGTGCCTCCTTGCTCGGCGGTGAACACCTGTCACGGTACCGACCCCGGACGCACGAGAACGTGCTGGACGGCGAGTGTCGCCAGGACGACCACTGCGACGAAGCCCACGACCCCGCCCCAGCCGACAGCCTCGAAGGCCAGCCCGCCGGCCCAGCCGAGCACGCTCGAGCCGCCGTAGTAGGCCAGGTTGTACAGCCCCGTCGACTGCGAGCGGGCCGTCACCGCCCGTGCCCCCGCCCATCCCGAGGCGACCGAGTGCGCGGCGAAGAAGCCGGCCGTCAGCACGAGCAGGCCGGGCAGCACCAGCCACAGCGGACGGGCCAGGGTCATGAGCAGCCCCACGGCCATGACCAGCACCCCCGCGACGAGCACGGCATACCTGCCGTGGCGCTGGGCGAGCTCGCCCGCCCGGGGCGCGGAGACGGTGCCGGCGAGGTAGGCGAGGAAGACCAGCCCGACCGCCCAGCCGGGCAGCAGGTAGGGCTCCGCAGTGAGGCGGAAGCCGAGGTAGTTGTAGACCGCGACGAAGCCCCCCATGAGGAGGAAGGCCGTGAGGTAGAGCCCGAGGAGGGGACGGTCGCGCAGGTTGACCAGGACCCGGCCGGTCTGGGCCAGCACGCCGGCGCCGCGCACGGGGACGAAGCGGCGCTCCCGCGGGGCGAGCAGGACGAAGGCCACGGCCGCCAGGGCTGCGAGCGCGGAGACCGTCGTCATCCCGACCCGCCACGAGGTGACGTCGGCGACGGGCGTCGCGACGACCCGGCCGAGAAGCCCCCCGACCGTGGTGCCGCCGACGAACCACCCGGCCGCGACGGAGGCGGCCCGGGCGTCGACCTCCTCGTTGAGGTAGGCCATCGCCAGGGCCGGCACGCCACCCAGCGCCGCACCCTCCAGGAGACGCAGGGCCAGCACCGCCTCGAACGTCGGCGCCCACGCCGAGACGAGCCCGAGCACGGTGGCGGCGACCACCGCGACGACCATGGCGCGCAGCCGCCCCACCCGGTCGCCGACGAACGACCACGGCACGACGGCGAGCGCCAGCCCCAGGGTCGCCGCGGAGACGGTGAGGGCGGCGCGGTCGGCGGTCGTGCCGAGGTCGGCCGCCACCTGCGGCAGGACGCCCTGGGGCGAGTAGAGCTGGGCGAAGGTCGCGATGCCGGCGCACAGCAGGGCCGCGAGGAGGCGCCGGTAGGCCGCGCTGCCGCGGGCGTGCCCGGCCGTCCCCGCCGTCACGGCCGCCGCGCGCGCCGGAGGCGAGCGTGCAGAGGCGCGGCGTGGGGAGGCATCGGGGACGAGCCTACGACCGGCCCCGAGGACCGGCAGCCACGGCCGGGGTCGCCTACGCCGCCTCCTGGGCGACCCCGCTCCCGGCCCGGTCCCGCCACCACTGGGAGACGCGCTCGGCCAGCCATCCCAGCGCCAGGGCGAGCACGACCGCGCCGAGCGCGCCCCACAGCGGCTGGTCCTCCAGCCAGCTGCCGGCCAGCGCACCGATGCCGACGTTGTAGGCGGCCCAGGTGGTGACCGCGATGCCGTCGAAGAGGATGAACCGCCGGCGGGGGAACTCCATGGCGCCCGCGGTGAGGTTGACGATCTGACGCCCGCCCGGGACGTAGCGGCAGGCGATGATGATCATGCCGCCGCGCCGCAGCAGGAGCCGCCCGACCCAGGTGACGAAGCCGCGCACCTTGGGTCGACGGCTCTCCCGCAGCCGGCCGAGCCTGGTGTAGCGGCCGAGGGTGTAGGCGAGGTTGTCCCCGAGGAAGCCGCCCGCGGCCGCCACGGCCATGAGCGCCAGGACGTCCGGCTGGCCCGTCGCGACCGCCACGGCCCCGAGGGCGACCAGGACGGGCTCCGCGGGCGCGGGCGGGAGCAGGCCGTCGAGGATGCACACCAGCAGCACGACCGGCAGCAGCCACACGGAGTCGGCGTTCGCCTCGATGTAGGCGTTGAGCGCCTCGACCATGGGTCCTCTTCTGTCGGGTGGCTCAGTATGGCACCGGCGCCACCGCAGGGCCGACCCTCAGCCGGCTGCTGCCCCCGCCGCGCCACCAGGGTGGCGCGTCGGACCGGCAGGAGACGTGTCGGCCCGGGGACTACGGTCGGGGGCATGGCTGACGAAGAGAAGGACGCACTGCAGAGCTGGTGGCTGACCCTGTCGCCGGAGCAGCAGGAGGAGGCCGCCCGCCTCGTCGAGGACGACCCGGTGCCGGACTGGATGGTCACCGAGCTGCGCGACGCAGGCGTGGCCCGCGCGGCCGACTGGTGGCCGCAGACCGAGGACGGGCAGGCGACGGTCCCGGCCGAGCTCGTGCAGTTCGTGGCGAACCAGGATCCCGGCACTTCCTGAGCGGAGGCACCATGAGCGAGGCGTCCGCACGGCCCACGAACGACAAGGTCGCCGAGGACGCCGATGGGCGCGTGGACCCGGCCGCCGAGGGTGTCGAGGAGGAGGTCGTCGAGTCCTTCCGGGGAGCGGTCGACCAGGGGGCCGCGCGGCTGCACCGCAGCTGGCGGGTCCTCATCACCACCGGTCTCTTCGGGGGCATGGAGATCGGTCTGGGCATCCTCGCCTACCTGGCGGTGCTGCACGAGACCGACAACCATCTCCTGGCCGGGCTCGCCTTCGGCATCGGCCTCGTGGCGCTCTACCTGGCGCACAGCGAGCTGTTCACCGAGGGCTTCCTCCTGCCGATCATGGCGCTGTCCGCCCGCCGCGGGACGGTGCTGCAGCTGGTGCGGCTCTGGGGGACCACGCTCGTGACCAACCTGATCGGCGGGTGGGTGTTCATGTGGCTGGTCGCACAGGCCTTCCCCGAGTTCGGGGCGCTGCTGACCGAGAGCGCACGGCACTTCGTCGATGCGCCGCTGGACCTGCGATCCGTGGCGCTGTCGCTGCTCGGTGGCATCGTCATCACCGTCCTGACGCGGATGCAGGCGGGGACCGACTCGGACGGGGTGAAGGTCGTCGCCGCGTTCTCGGCCGGCCTTCTCCTGGCCGGGCTGAGCCTGTTCCACTCCGTCCTGGACTCGTTCCTCATCTTCGGGGCGATCCATGCGGAGGGCTCGGTCTCGTACGCCGAGTGGCTGGGCTGGTTCTGGTACGTCGTGCCGCTCAACATGCTGGGCGGCCTGATCTTCGTCACGGCGCTGCGCCTGGTGCGCGCCAGCGAGCTGCCGGAGGCCCCCGGACCGGACCACCAGGTCGGGACGCCTGACGACCGGACCGTCTGACGAGTGTGGTCAGGCAGAGGTAGCGACAGGTACGTCGACGACCTCGACCTGCACCCCCGCCGACGACAGCGCCTCGCCCAGCGACCGCTCCGGCTCCCGCGTCGTCACGAGGACGTCGATGAGAGACAGCTTGCCCAGGGAGAAGCTCGACTCTCGCCCCAGCTTCGTGTGGTCGGCCACGAGAAGAACCTCTGAGGCGTGCTCCATGAGTGCCTTGCGGAAGAACGTCTCCTGCACCTCGTGATAGGTCGCTCCGCGGGAGACGCTGACCCCGCCGCACCCCAGGATGACCTTGTCCAGCACGTAGGGCTCGAGGGCGGCCCTGACGTCGTGCGGCACGATGGACCCCTCCGCGTTGATCTGGCCGGCGACGCACAACCGTTCCACGGAGGGGTTGCGCATGACGTGCAGCGCCTCCAGCGAGTTGGAGAGCACCGTCACGTTGCCGCGAGCGTCGAGCTCGCGGGCGATGGCGGTGCACGTGCTGCCGACGTCGAGGCCCAGGAACTGGTCGTCCATCACGGTCTCCACGACCCAGCGCGCCAGGGCCTGCTTCTCCTCCCGCATGACGCCCGCCCGGATCGTCGGATCCTGTCGGCTCGTCGCCCCGCCGTGCACGCGGTTGATCAGGCCCCGACCGCTCAGGTCCGCCATGTCCCGCCGGACGGTCATGGGCGACACCTCGAGCGTGGCCGCAAGGGCCGTCACGTCGACCCGCCCCTCACGCCTGAGGGCGCCGAGGATCGTCTCCTGCCGCTTGCGCTTATTGGTCCCCATCACCGTCGCTCTCGTCACCGCTCGCTGCGCGGACGAAGAAGTCCACGCTGCCGATCTGGCCGCCCTTGAGGACCACCTCCATCTCCTGGTCCATGATGCCGTCGACCAGGCACAGACACGTGTCGCGGTCGAGGACCGCCAGGGTCGTCAGGCTCGTGGCACCCAGGAGGGTCAGCACGTCCCCCGACGTGTCGCCGCCGGCGACGACGAGCCTGGCGAAGCTGCCGAGCGACGAGCGTACGATGCCGGCGAGCCCGTGCGGGACCCGCGTCCCGAGGTCCGGTCGATGGGCACCGGAAGCGCCGCCGCTGTGCACGAGCACGTGCTGACCGCTCTCGAGCAGCTCGCGCACCTCCACCTCCATCGACCCCTCCCCCTCACCAGGGTCCCAGGCGATCGTCGTCCAGCCGGCACGGTCGGCGACGTGGTCGACCTGCGCCGCGGTGAGCTGGGAGCACGAGCCGACCACCACGAGGACGGGCCCCGTCGCAGCCTCGGCCTGCTGGTGGTGCACGGACGCCTCCGACCAGCCCAGCCCCGCCGCGAGCGCCAGGGTCGCTCCCCCCGAGCCGATCACGTACGCCGGACGGTCCTCGGCCAGCACCCGGCCGTGGGTAGCCAGGTCCTCCGGCCGCGCGACGTCCAGGACGACCATGCGCCTGCCGGCCTCGGCCTCTCGGGACCACGCTCGGTCCAGGCTCTCCTGCTCGCGCATGTCCTCCAGCGTGACGCTCCCGACCTCCTCGCCGATCTGCTCGGCGAAGTGCAGCCGCAGGTCGGCCTCGTGCATCGGGGTGCTCGGGTGGTTGGCCATGGTGGGTTGCCGGTCCAGCCGGTAGACGGCGCCCCGGTCGTTGGCGAAGTGGTTCGCGAAGGCGGTGTAGCGCCTGAGCCCCGGCTGCCCGACGAGCAGCGCGACCCGTTCGGCACCACGCTGCAGGAACTGCTCGAACGCTGGGCGGACCGAGCCCCGGCTCGGCGAGGAGTCAGCCGTGCTGCAGATCTTGTACTGCACGACCCGGGGATCCTGCCCGGCACCATGGTCGAGGATCCTGGACAGGGTGTCGCGGACGTCGGCCGGCGGGGAGCGGCGGAACGTCGTGGCGATCCCGGTGCACGGGCTGAACTGGTCGGGGTCGGCCGCGAGGAAGGCCGACTCCGAGAGGAACATGCTTGCCGGTTGCCCGCACCGTGCCGCCTGGAGCAGGACGTCGACCCCGCCGGTGAAGTCGTCCGCGACGAAGAAGATCTCCATCAGGGGCGCTCCGAGAAGTGCTCCACGGCTCGGGCGAGGTCCGGCTCACGCGCCGCCACCTCGGCGAGAGGTGTCCCGCTCACGGCGGCGTCCCAGGCCAGACGCATGCTGCGTACCCCCGCAGCCGGGCCGCCGGGATGGCCATGGATCCCTCCACCGGCCATCACGAGGAGGTCCTGGGTCTGCAGCGCCTGGTAGGACTCGGCGGCCGTCAGGGCGGTCTGGGCCGAGGACAGCACCGGGAGCGCCGGGGCGGTCGCGGGATCCGGCACGGTCAGCGCCTCCACCGAACCGCGGATGCTCGACGCGTGCTCCCAGAACTTGCTGCGCAGTCCACCCACGTGCACCTGGTCGGCTCCCAGGAGGCGCAGCACCCTGGCGTAGGCCTTGAAGGACACGCCCACGTCCGAGGAGCGGTCGAGCGCTCCCCACCCCGCACGGTGCGCGTGCAGCACCAGGGCCGTGTGGCTCCGCAGCTCGGCGAAGGCCTCGAGGCCGACCCACGGCACGACGACCATGGCCGTGGTGCCTCCGAGGGACTCGATGTGGTCGGCCGCGCGCTTCATGTGCGACAGGGTTCCGGTGACGTTGTAGGCGTACTGGGTCCCGGGGTCGCCGCGCCGTCGCAGCTCGCCCTGGACGCGGCTGACCCGGTCCAGCAAGGGGGCGTGCAGCAGGTCCGCATTCAGCTCGTCGTCCTTGACCAGGTCCAGGCCGGCCTCGGCCAGCACCCCGGTGAGCTGGGTGACCTGCTCGTTGTCCAGACCGACGGAGGGCTTGACGATGGTGCCCAGCATGGGCCCCTCCGGGCGCTGCATGGCCCGGCGGCTTCCAGGGACGCCGGCGGCCATGGGTAGCCGGAGCCGCCGAGCAACGGTCTCGGGGATCTCCACGTCCTCCAGGCGCACACCGGCCAGTGCCTTGAGCTCGAACAGGTTGCCGGCGACGACGGTCATCAGGTGACTGGCCGAGGCGCTGAAGTTGCCCGACGGGTAGGCGACCCGCACGTCGTACTCCGGCACCGCGCCACCGGGTGGGCGGTCGTAGGCGCGGGCTGCCACCCGGGTGCGCCCTGTCGCGCGTACGTCGAGCACGCGGGCACCGAAGCGCTCCTGCAGCGCGGGGGTGTCGCCTGCGACCTGGGTGAACGTCCCGGCCGACTGCTCCCCCGCGAGCATCGACGCCGCGGCCTCCGGGTCCTTCTCCACCGCCACGCTGTAGGTGGCGACGACGTGCTGCTGATCCGTCACTTGACACTCCCTTGTGCGCAATCGAACATGACCGAACAGACATAGTACATGCAAGGACATCTTGACGTAACGTTCCGGACTTGTTACGGTCACATGATGTTCGATCGAACAGTCGAACTGCTACCCACATACACCGCTGTATCCGGAGTAGATTGCGAGGGGCCCCATTGCAGGCCATCAAGTTCGCGCAGGACGGCACGGCAACCGTCACGGACATCCCCAGGCCCAGCGCCGGCCCCGGGGAGGCCGTGGTCCAGGTCACCTCGGCCGGGGTCTGCGGATCCGACATCTCTGCCCTGCACGGGACGCACCCGTTCCGCAAACCACCGCTGATCAGCGGGCACGAGGTCGGCGGCGTCGTCGCCGAGCTCGGGCCCGATGCAGGAGACGAGCTGCAGGTCGGCACCCGGGTGGTCATCGACCCCCAGTGGCCCTGCCAGTCGTGCGAGCTGTGCTCCCGCGGCGACTACCACCTGTGCAGCGACAAGACCATGCTCGGCGTGCCCACGTGGCCCGGCGGCCTCGCGGACTTCGTGAAGGTGCCGACGTTCACCCTGGTCCCGGCGCCGGACTCCCTCGACGCGAGCCTGCTGTCCTTCGCCGAGCCGGTCGCGGTCGCCGTGCACGCCGTCCGGCGCGCCGGGCAGCTGGGCACGGTCCGCCGGGCTCTCGTGCTCGGCGGCGGGACCATCGGCACGCTGATCACGGCGGTGCTCTCGGCGCAGGCCCCGGAGCTGGACATCACCGTGGTGGAGCCCCGCCAGCCCCTGCACGAGCTGCTCACGACGGCCGGAGCGACGAGGACCGCCGTCGAGGCGGAGGACCTCCCGCGCAACACCTACGACCTCGTGTTCCTCGCGGCCGGCGTGCCTGCCCTCGTCGGTACGGCCGTCAGGGCCGCAGCGACGGGAGGAACTGTGGTGCGGGTCGCGGTCTTCGGCTCCGACCACCCCACCCCGGTCGGTGACCTGCAGATCCGCGAGATCACCCTGACGGGTACGGCGACGTACACCAAGGACGACATCGCAGCAGCACTGCAGGTCATCGAGGCCAAGCCCGACCTCGTCAAGCGCATGGTCACCTACACCGAGGACTGGACCGACGCGGCGCGGCAGATCACCCAGTTCGCCGCGGAGGGCCCCGGAGGCGTCATGAAGCTCATCGTGCGCAGAAGTGCCGAGTGATGAAGCGCCTCATCGACATCGTCGCCAACGTGCTCCTCATGGCCGCCGGCCTGTTGATCACGGTCTCGACGGTGTCCCTGCTCATCCAGGTGGTCAGCCGCTACTTCCTGAACGCACCGACCGTCTGGTCGGAGGAGCTGGCCATCTTCTGCTTCGTCTGGTCGACCATGCTCGCCGTCCCTGTCGCCTTCCTGCGACGTGAGCACATCGTCATCGGCTTCGCGGTCGACGCCCTGCCCCGCGGCGTGCAGCGCGCCGTCGGCGTCGCGACGGACGGGATCAGCGCGCTGACCCTGGGCGTCGTCGGCTTCTTCGCCATGCGGCTCCTGGGCTCGGCCGAGCGCCAGTCGATGTCGGGGCTGACGATGCTCTTCAACACCACGATCCCGCTCAGCTACCTCTACCTGGCGGTGCCTGTGGGGTGCGCCCTGTGCGTCGTCCTGATCCTCTACCGGATCGTCGTGCCGATCCCGGCGCCCGACCCGGTGGCAGACGCCGTCAAGACTCCAGAGACGGAGATCTGAACCATGCCCGTGATCCTCGGCGGCGGCTTCGCCGCCCTGCTCCTCATCGGCGCGCCCGTCGCCATCGCCATCGGCGCCGCGAGCCTGCTGTCCATGTGGCTGTCCGGTGGCATCCCGCTCGAGATCGGCGCCCAGCGCCTCGTCGCCGGTCTGCGCAGCTTCCCCCTCATGGCCATCCCCCTCTTCGTCATGGCCGGCTCGCTGATGAACAGCGGCGGCATCACACGCCGGCTCATCACCTTCGCGTATGCCGCGGTGGGCAGCATCCGCGGTGGGCTGGCCGCCGTGAACATCCTCACCAACATGATCTTCGGCGGCATCTCCGGGTCTTCCGTCGCTGACGCGTCGGCGACCGGCAAGATCCTCATCCCGCAGATGGTCAACCGCGGTTACCCCGCCGGCTTCGCCGCCGCGCTGACGGCCCTGGCATCCACCATCGCGGTGGTGATCCCCCCCAGCATCAACCTCATCATCTACGGCGTCACCGCCGAGGTCTCCATCGGGACGCTGTTCTTCTGGGGCCTCTACATCGGCGTGGCGTTCGGCGCCGTCTACATCCTGACGGCCTACGTGATCGCGAGGATCAAGGGTTACCCCGCCGAGGACAGGGTCAGCACCCGGGAGTTCCTGCGCTCGGCGAAGGACGCGCTGCTGGCGCTGCTCATCCCGATCATCGTCCTGGGCGGCATCCGGTTCGGCGTCTTCACCGCCACCGAAGGCGGTGCCGTGGCGGTGCTGACCGCCGTGATCCTGGGTGGGCTCGTCTACCGCGAGCTCACCTGGGCGAGGATCAAGCACGCGATGACCGAGTCGCTCATGCTGATCGCCGCGATCATGCTGATCATCGCCATGGCTCAGCTGTACTCCTGGGCCCTGGTCACCGGCGGCATCCCCCGTCTCATCGCCGACTACATCCTCGGCGTCAGCGCCAACCCCGTGGTCATCCTGCTGGTCGTGAACATCCTGTTCCTGCTGATCGGGATGGTCCTGGAGGGCAACGCCGCCATCATCATCTTCACCCCCATCCTGCTGCCGGTCGCGGTCGCCGTGGGCATCGACCCGATCCACCTGGGCCTCATCATCGTCATCAACCTGGCGATCGGACTGCTCACCCCGCCGGTCGGCATCTCGCTGCTCATCACGACCCGGATAGCCGGGATCCCGCTGCACCAGTCCGTCCGAGCGGCCATCCCCCTGCTCGGCGTCGCCATCGCGCTCCTGGCCGTAGTCACCTACGTCCCGCTCCTGTTCTAGACGTCCCCACCCGAGAGGAAACACATCATGAAGAACCGATACGCCCTCACCAGCCTCCTCGCCGCCGGAGCGCTCGTGGTCACCGCCTGCGGCGGCAGCACCGGCTCCGACTCCGAAGGCGCCGACGCCGGCGGGCAGACCGGCGGCGGCGAGGAGATGACCTGGCGCCTGGGCCACTCCTACGGCCCGGAGAGCCTGGAGAACCGCGCCGCCGAGCGTCTGGCGGACAGCCTCGAGGAGGCGTCCGACGGCCAGATCACGCTCGAGGTCTTCCCCTCCTCGCAGCTCGGCAGCTGGGAGGAGATGCAGGAAGGCCTCGAGCTCGGCTCCGTCGACGTCGTCATCGAGTCGATCGGCTCGCTCGAGCGCTACTCCAGCCTGGCCGGCATCGAGGGGGTTCCGTTCCTGTACGAGGACGCCGAGCACTACTTCAGCACGTGGGACAGCGACCTCGGCGAGGAGATGATCCAGGCCATCAAGGAGGACTCCGGGTTCTACCTCGCCGGTCACATCTACCGCGGACCGCGGGTGCTGAACAGCACCATGCCCATCAACAGCCTGGAGGACGCCAAGGGCCTGAAGATCCGGGTCCCGAACCAGGAGACCTACATCCGCACGTGGCAGGCGCTCGGTACGGCGCCCACACCGCTGTCCTTCAACGAGGTGTTCTCCGCACTGGAGCAGGGAGCCATCGAGGCCCAGGAGAACCCGGTCAACGTGGCGCGCTTCAACTCCTTCTACGAGGTCGCGCCCCACATCGCGCACACCAACCACCTGTACGGCAGCAACCACTTCCAGGTGTGGGCGGAGAACTACGACGGCTGGGACGAGGAGACGCGCACGATCTTCGACGAGTCCGTCGCCGAGGTGTCGGAGTGGGCCCGCGAGACCTCGTTGGAGGAGCAGGACGAGAACATCGCCTTCCTCGAGGAGAACGGGGTCACCTTCGCCGAGGTGGACCGCGAGAAGTGGGTCGAGGCCACCAGCGACGTCGTCAACGACGCTGACCCGAAGGTGCAGGAGTGGGTCGAGCAGATTCGCGAGGGCTGATGTCGACACACGTGAGGCGAGGAGCCGTCGCCGACGACTTCACCGGGGCGACCGACCTCGCCGGCAACTGGACCGCACGTGGCCTGCGGACCTCGGTGCTGCTCGGGCTGCCGGAGGACACGATGGCGGCCGAGGTCGAGGAGGACGACGCCGTCGTGGTCGCCCTCAAGACGAGGTCGGCGCCGGTCGCGTTCGCCCGGGACCAGTCGACCCGGGCCGGGCGTTTCCTCCTCGACCTGGGGGTGGAGCAGATCTACGACAAGTACTGCTCGACCTTCGACAGCACCTCCGAGGGCAACATCGGCCCGGTGATGGACGAGCTGGTGTCGTTGACCGGGGCCGCGCGCGCCGTGGTGGTTCCTTCTTTCCCGGACAACGGCAGGACCGTCTACCAGGGGCACCTGTTCGTCGGTGGCCAGCTGCTGCACGAGAGTCCGATGAAGGACCACCCGCTGAACCCGATGCGGGACTCGTCGGTGCCGCGGCTGCTGGACCCTCAGTCACGTCACTCGGTAGGGGTGGTTTCGCTCCAGGTCGTGCACGAGGGTCCGGGCGCCGTCCGGTCGGGGCTGGAGCAGCAGCAGGCGGAGGGCCACCGCCTCGTCGTCGTGGACGCTGTCACCAACGACGACCTGACGGTGGTCGCCGCCGCGACCCAGGACGACCCTCTGGTGACCGGCGGCTCGGGACTCGCGCTCGGCCTGCCCGCCCGCCCGACGCGACCGCGCCTGCTTGCCCGGATCCCCGGACGGCGGGTCATCCTCTCCGGCAGCGCCTCCAGCGCGACGCAGCGTCAGGTGGGCCGGGCGCTGGGTGTCATGCCGCACGTGCAGCTCGACGTCGCGGCATACACGGCGGAGCCGGAGTCGGAGGTGGCCCGCGTGACGGGGCTGGTGCAGGACGCCTGGCGGGAGGAACCCGACCGACCTGCCCTCGTCTACTCGGTGGGCTCCCCCGACGACGTCACCCGCGCGCGAGCCACGGGCGGGAACGTGTCGCAGCGGATCGAGGCGGCGTTCTCCACGTTGGCCACGGCCCTGTCGGACGCCGGTTGCACGGAGTTCATCGTCGCCGGTGGGGAGACCTCCGGCGCGGTGCTCGAGGCACTGGGTGTCGCACGACTGGAGATCGGGCAGCAGCTGAGCCCGGGAGTGTCGTGGCTGGCCGGCACCACGTCGGGCGGTCGGCGCCACAACTTCGTGCTGAAGTCCGGGAACTTCGGCACCGAGGACCTCTTCGTGGCCGGGTGGAGCGGGCTGGCATGAGCGACCTGCTGAGCGAGGCCTGCCGAGGCGGACGGCGCCTGGAGGAGCTCGGACTCTCGCCGGGCTCGTCGGGCAACATCTCGGTGCGGCTCGACGGCCACGTCCACATCAGCCCCACCGGGCAGCCGCTGGGGTCGCTGCGGGAGGACGACCTGTCCGTGATGGCCCTGGGCGAGGACGGGCTGACCCACGTCTCCGGACCACGGCCCTCCAAGGAGCACGGGCTCCACGCCGCCCTCTACCTGCGCGACCCGGAGGCGGTGTGCGTCGTCCACCTGCACTCCACCCACGCCGTGGCCGCCTCGTGCCTGCCCCCGTGGACGGAGCACAGCGCGCTTCCTCCGCTCACGCCGTACCTGCTCATGAGGGTGGGCAACCTGCCGCTCATCCCCTACCACCCCCCGGGTGACGCCGCGCAGGCGGACCTTCTGCGGGAGCTGAGCATCGAGTGTCATGGGGCTCTGCTGCAGAACCACGGCCCCGTGGTGGCCGGGCGCACGGTCGCCGAGGCCGTGGACCGGGCCATCGAGATCGAGCTGGCGGCCCAGACGACCATGCTGGTGGGCCGGGCGCCCGGCGTGCGGGTGCTCACCGACAGCGAGTCCGAGCACCTGACCTCCACCTACCGACAGCCCTGGAGGGTGGGGTCATGACGGGCGCGACGACTCTCGCCCACCTCAGGTGGGTGGCGAACCTGCACCTGCTGTTCACCGAGCTGCCCCTGCTGGAGCGTCCCGCGGCCGCGCGCGCTGCGGGCTTCACCGAGGTGGAGTACTGGTGGCCGTTCGACGGACGACCGCGTCCCTCCGAGGACGAGGTCGACGCCCTGGTGGAGGCGATCACCGCCGCCGGGGTCAGGCTCACCGCGATGAACCTGTACGCCGGCACCATGGCGGGCGGGGACCGTGGGGTCGTGTCCCACCCCGACCAGGGGCAGGACTTCCGGGACAGCGTCGACGTCGCCATGCGCATCGGGTCGCGACTGGGGACCCGGCTCTTCAACATCCCCTACGGGCGCCGACTCCCCTCGGTTCCCGAGCAGGCGCAGGACGCCGCTGCGACGGAGGCGCTCACGTACGCCGCACGGGCAGCCGAGGCGCTGGGAGCCACCATCCTCGTCGAGCCCCTCAGCGGATTCCCGGACTACCCGGTGCAGACCAGCCGAGCCGCGCTCGAGGTCATCGAGCGGGTTCGCCATCATGTCGAGCCGTCCAGCATCGGCCTTCTCATGGACCAGTACCACCTGGCCACCAACGGGGAGGACGTGCTGGCAGACCTGGACTTCGTCATGCCGTACCTGCGTCATGTCCAGGTCGCCGACGTCCCGGGCCGTGGTGCTCCTGGCAGTGCCGACGGCGGCGTCAGAGACTTCGTCGAGAAGCTCCTGCAGATGGGCTACGACGGGGCCGTGGCGCTGGAGTTCGTCCCGGCAGGCAGCACGGAGGAGTCGCTCGCCATCTGGCGGGCCACGTTCGGTCTCGACCCCGGGACCGGCTGAGAGCCATCTCGTGCGGCGTCCGCCTGACCAGGACCATCCGTTTCACCACATCAGCAGGTCGAGAAGGAGAGCTTCATGCATACGCGGACCTTGGGCCAGGGCCTGGAGGTGTCGGCCGTCGGCATGGGCTGCATGGGCATCTCGGCCAACTACGGACCGACTGCGGGAACCCGTGACGAGATGGTCGCCCTCCTGCGTCACGCCGTCGAGCGGGGGGTCACCTTCTTCGACACGGCGGAGGCCTACGGGCCGTACGACAACGAAGACGTGGTGGGCGAGGCGCTGGAGCCGCTTCGGGACGAGGTGCAGATCGCCACGAAGTTCGGCTTCCGGATCGAGGACGGCAGGTCGGTCGGGCTCGACAGCCGGCCGCAGCACATCCGGGACGTGGCCGAGGCCTCGCTGAGGAGGCTGAGGACCGAGACGATCGACCTCTTCTACCAGCACCGCGTCGACCCCGAGGTGCCCATCGAAGAGGTGGCCGGCACGGTCGGAGACCTCATCCAGGAGGGCAAGGTCCGCCACTTCGGCCTGTCGGAGGCGTCTGCCTCATCCATCCGCCGGGCCCATGCCGTCTGTCCCGTCACCGCCCTGCAGAGCGAGTACTCGCTGTGGACACGGGAGCCGGAGGTCGAGATCCTCCCCACGCTGGCAGAGCTCGGTATCGGCTTCGTGCCCTTCAGCCCGCTGGGCCGTGGCTACCTCACCGGCACGGTCGACGTCACGACACGCTTCGCCGACGGGGACATCCGTGCCACGATCCC
>JASKZT010000036.1 GCA_030145965.1 Ornithinimicrobium sp. | reverse complement strand
GGGGAGGTGGGACGATGGCGGCGTGACCCCGACGCCGCGCCAGCCCCTCAAGCCGCTCCACCAGCCGGTCAAGCTGCAGAACGTCCTCTACGAGATCCGCGGTCCGGTGGCCGCCCGCGCCGCGCAGCTCGAGGCCGAGGGCCACCGCGTCCTCAAGCTCAACATCGGCAACCCCGCGCCCTTCGGCTTCGAGGCCCCCGACACGATCCTGCAGGACATGATCGCGGCGCTGCCGACGGCGCAGGGCTACTCGGAGTCGCGCGGCATCCTGCCGGCCCGCCGCGCGGTCGTGTCCCGCTACGAGGACGTCGCCGGCTTCCCCGCGCTGGACGTCGACCGGGTCTACCTCGGCAACGGCGTCTCCGAGCTCATCATGATGACGCTCCAGGCGCTGCTCGACGACGGCGACGAGGTGCTCATCCCCTCCCCCGACTACCCGCTGTGGACCGCCGCCACGAGCCTGGCCGGCGGCCGGCCCGTCCACTACCTGTGCGACGAGGAGGACGGCTGGAACCCCTCGGTCGAGGACATCCGGGCGAAGGTGACGCCGCGCACCAAGGCGATCGTCGTCATCAACCCCAACAACCCCACCGGCGCGGTCTACTCGAGGGAGGCCCTGGAGCGGATCGTCGAGGTGGCCCGCGAGCACTCGCTCCTCGTCCTCGCCGACGAGATCTACGACCGGATCCTCTTCGACGGCGCTCAGCACACCTCGGTGGCCACGCTGGCCCCCGACCTGCTGTGCCTCACCTACAACGGGCTGTCCAAGACCTACCGCGTGGCGGGCTACCGCGCGGGGTGGGTGGTGATCACCGGGCCGACGGCGCACGCCTCCGGCTTCCTCCACGGCATCGAGCTCCTCGCCTCGACCCGCCTGTGCCCCAACGTGCCCGCCCAGCACGCGATCCAGGTCGCGGTGTCGGGGCACCAGAGCATCGAGGAGCTCACCGCACCCGACGGCCGGCTCACCCAGCAGCGCGACGTCGCCGTCCGGATGCTCTCGGCCATGGAGGGGGTCTCGGTCGTCGAGCCGAAGGGGGCGCTCTACGTCTTCCCGCGACTGGACCCCGAGGTCCACGAGATCCGCAGCGACGAGCAGCTTGCCCTGGACCTGCTGGAGCAGGAGAAGATCCTCCTCGTCCACGGGACTGGCTTCAACTGGCCCACGCCGGACCACCTGCGCATCGTCACCCTGCCCTGGGGCACGGACCTGCAGACCGCGCTGGAGCGGATGGGCAACTTCCTCGCCGGCTACCGGCAGTGACGGCGCACTGATGTGCGGCAGGTATGCGGCCACGGCCAACCCGGACGAGCTCGTCGAGGACTACGACGTCGAGCTGGACGCGACGGGAGAGCCCTCGCGCAGCGTGCTGAAGAACCCGCAGCAGCCCCCGCCCGGGGCGCCGGACCACAACGTGGCGCCGACCAAGCAGGCACCCGTCGTCCTCACCCGCGCACCGCGGGGAGCGGGCGAGGACGACGCCCCGGTCCGCCAGCTCCGGCTCCTGACCTGGGGCCTGGTGCCCTCCTGGGCCAAGGACCCCGCCGTGGGGGCGCGGATGACCAACGCGCGCGCCGAGACCGTGCTGGACAAGCCGGCCTTCGCCCGCGCCGCGGCCCGGCGTCGTTGCCTGGTCCCGGTCACCGGGTGGTACGAGTGGCAGGCCAGCCCGGTCGCGAGGGACGCGAAGGGCCGGCCGCGCAAGCAGCCGTTCTTCGTCACCCGCGCCGACGAGGCGCCCCTCGCCCTGGCCGGGCTGTACGAGTTCTGGAAGGAGCCCGACGCCCCGGCCGACGACCCGCTGTCGTGGGTCGTCTCCTACACCGTCGTCACGACGGCCGCCGAGCCGGGGCTGGACCGCATCCACGACCGGCAGCCGGTGGCGCTCGAGCCGGCGCAGTGGGACGACTGGCTCGACCCCGGCCTCACCTCCCCGGACGACGTGCGCTCCCTGCTCGACGCCTCCCACGTGCCCGGTCGCTTCCGCGCCTGGGCGGTGAGCAGCGCCGTCAGCTCCTCCCGCAGCAACGGGCCCGCCCTCCTCGACCCGCTCCCCCGCGACCAGCTCGTCGGGGCGGTCGACCCCGTCAGCGGAGAGGTGGTCGGCGGGTGACCCCGTCGGCCGGCCGGGAGGCGGTGGCCGTCGAGGTCCCCACGGCGCAGGGCACCGCCCGGGCCCGGGTGCTGGTCCCGGGCCCGCGCGACGCGGCGGCGGGGGGTGCCGGGACCCTCCTGCTCGGTCACGGCGCGGGTGGCCGGCGGGACGCCGCCGACGTGCTGGCCCTGGTCACCCTCGTGGAGGAGGGGTGGACCGTCGTGCTGGTCGACCAGCCCTGGCGCGTGGCGGGCCGCCGCGTCGCCACCCCGCCGCCCACGCTCGACGTGGCCTGGCGCGAGGTGCTGGCCGAGCTGGCGGACGACGCCTGGCAGCGCGCGCACGAGCTGCCCCTGCCCCGGCCGTGGGTGGTGGGGGGCCGCAGCGCCGGCGCGCGGGTCGCCTGCCGCACCAGCGTCGACGCCCACCCCGACGGGCCCGGGGTGGCGGGCGTCCTCTGCCTGGCCTTCCCCCTGCACCCGCCCGGCCGTCCCGACCGGAGCCGGGCCGAGGAGCTCACCCTGCCGCTGGCGGCGGGCCTGCCCACGCTCGTCGTCCAGGGCCGCACCGACCCCTTCGGCACGCCGGAGGAGGTCGAGGCCGCGGTCCCCGGCCACGCCGACACCCTGCACCTCGTCCCCGTCCCGGGGGCCCACTCCCCCAGCCGGGACCTGCCCGCCGTCCGGGCCGCCGCGGCCCGGTTCCTCGCCGCGCTACGGTGAGACCGCCCCACCGAGAGGACACCGCATCCATGAGCGACACGTTGGTCTGGCCCGCGCCGCACGCCCCCGGGCCGGTCGACGCCGTCGTGGCGGTCCCCGGCAGCAAGTCCCTCACCAACCGCTGGCTCGTGCTCGCCGCGCTCGCCGACGGCCCCTCCACGCTGCACCGGCCGCTCCGCTCGCGGGACAGCGAGGCGATGGTGGCCGCGCTGCGCGCGCTCGGCGCGGCCGTCGACGACACCGACGACGGCGCCTGGAGGGTGACGCCCCCCGACGTGCTGCGGGGCGGGACCGACGTCGACTGCGGCCAGGCCGGCACCGTCATGCGCTTCGTCCCCCCGCTGGCGGCCCTCGCCGACGGGCCCGTCCGCTTCGACGGCCACCCCTCCGCCCTGACCCGGCCGGTCGGGCCGGTCCTCGACGGCCTGCGGGCGCTCGGCGTCGAGGTGCACGACGAGGGCCGGGGCACGCTGCCCTGCACCGTGTCCGGGCGGGGCACGGTCCGCGGCGGCCGGGTGCGGATCGACGCCTCGGCCAGCTCGCAGTTCGTCTCCGCGCTCCTGCTCGCCGGCGCCCGCTTCGAGGAGGGCCTGGTCCTGCAGCACGCCGGCGGCGCCCTGCCCAGCGCCCCCCACGTGGAGATGACGGTGCAGGTGCTGAGGTCGGTCGGGGTGCGGGTCGAGCAGCCGGCCCCCGGCACCTGGCAGGTGGACCCGGGTCCGGTCGCCGCCTTCGACGTCACCGTCGAGCCCGACCTGTCCTCCGCCGCGCCGTTCCTCGCGCTCGCCGCGGTCACCGGCGGCACCGTCACGGTGCCGGGCTGGCCCGCGGTGACCACCCAGCCCGGTGACCGGATGCGCGACATCCTCTCCCGCATGGGCGCGACCACCTCCCTCACCGAGGTCGGGCTGGTCGCCCGCGGCCGCGGCGTCGCCGACGGCGAGGCGCGGCTGCACGGCGTCGACCTCGACCTGTCCGACGTCGGCGAGCTGACCCCGGTGGTCGCGGCCCTGGCCGCGCTGGCCGACGGTCCCAGCCGGCTGAGCGGCGTCGGCCACCTGCGCGGCCACGAGACCGACCGGCTGGCCGCCCTCGTGGCCGAGATCCGTCGGCTGGGCGGCCGGGCCGAGGAGACCGCGGACGGCATCACCGTGGACCCCGCGCCGCTGTCCGGGGCACGGCTGCGCACCTACCACGACCACCGGATGGCGATGTTCGGCGCCGTCGTCGGCGCCGCCGTCCCCGGCGTGGAGGTCGAGGACGTGGCGACCGCCGACAAGACCTTCCCCGGCTTCCACGAGGTCTGGGAGGGCGCGACCAGGGCCGCTCCCACGCAGCCCGCGACGGGCCAGGGCGAGCCGGTGGTCCGCCCGTGAGCGGTCGCTACGACCACCTCGACGAGTCGTCCGTGCGCGAGCGGCCGTCGCGGCGAGGCACCCGGCCGCGCACCAAGGAGCGCCCCGCGCACGAGGACGCCGTCGTCGGCAGGGTGGTCGGCGTGGAGCGCGGCCGCTGCTCGGCCCGCGTGGGCGAGCGGACCGTCGTCGCGATGCGCGCGCGCGAGCGCGGGCGCTCCCGGGTCGTGGTCGGCGACCGCGTGGCCATGGTGGGCGACACCTCCGGGCGTCCGGAC
>JASKZT010000034.1 GCA_030145965.1 Ornithinimicrobium sp. | reverse complement strand
ACCCTGGACCGACGGATTATGAGTCCGCTGCTCTGACCGGCTGAGCTACTGGCCCCGGCGTCCGATCCTAACGGGGCAGCGCAGGTCACCGGTGCAGGTAGTCCTCGAGCATGTCGCGCTCGGCCTCGAGCGCGTCCAGGCGCGCCTTGACGACGTCCCCGATGGAGACGATGCCGCGCAGGGCGCCGTCCTCGACGACGGGCAGGTGACGCAGCCGTCGCTCGGTCATCGTGGTGGCGAGGGAGACGAGGTCGTCCTCGGCGGTGACGACCTGGACGTCCGGGCTCATGATCCGGGACAGCGGTGAGGCGTGGTCCAGCCCCGCCCGCAGGTGGTGGACGACGTCGCGCTCGGAGACGATCCCGACGACCTGGTCGTCGTCGAGGACGACGACGGCACCGATGTGGTGGTCGTCGAGGGTCTCCAGGAGCTGGGCGACGGTCGCGGCGGAGGGCAGGGTGACCACCGAGCTGCCCTTCTTCCTGAGGAGGTCGGCGACGCGCATGCTCGACGTTAGCACGGGGCGTCGGAGCCCGTCCGGGAACGCGCAGGACCCCCGCGACCAGCGGTCACGGGGGTCCTGCGGGAAGGTCGGGACCGGTGTCAGCCGATGCGGCCGTACCAGACGTTGGAGGTGAACATCTTGCCGTAGCGCACGCCCGTGCCCGGGTTGAGGGCCTCGTAGGTCATGCCGTTGCCGGCGTAGATGCCGACGTGGTGCCAGTCGTTGTAGAAGACCAGGTCGCCCGGCTGGGGGTTGCTCACCTGGGTGACCGCGGCCTTCTGGCCCGCGACCGAGCGGGGGATGCTGATGCCGGCCTGCTGGAAGACCCACCAGGTGTAGGCGGAGCAGTCGAAGGACTGCGGCGGGGTGCCGTAGAGCACGTAGGGGTAGCCGACGTAGGCCGCGGCCACGCCGAGCACGCCACCACCGACCGGGGCGGGGGCGGCCTGCTGGACCGGTGCGGCCTGCTGGACCGGCGCGGCCTGCTGGACCGGGGCGGCCTGCTGGACCGGGGCGGCCTGCTGGGGCGCGGCCTGCTGGACCGGCGCGGCGGCCTGGGTCTCCTGGGCCGGCTCCTCCACGACGGGGGCGGGCTCCTCCACGACGGGGGCGGGCGCGGCCTCGGCGACCGGCTCCTCCGCCACGGGAGCGGGCTCCTCGACGACGGTCTCCTCCTCGGCGACCGGCTCGATCGTCGTGCCGGAGAAGGTCGAGTCGGCGAGCAGCGTGGTCACCGACGCGGCGTCCTCGGGGGCCGAGCGGGCCTGGCTGCGGTCGGCGGCGCTCTGCTCGCGCAGCTGCTCGAGCGAGGCGCTGTCGAAGCTGACCCGGTGCGGCGTGGGGACCTCCTGGGGCGTCTCCGGCGACGGGGTCGAGGGGCGGACGGCCCCGGTGAGGCTGGCGCTGAGGTCCGAGGCGTCCGGGGACGGCTGGGTCAGCGTGGCCGCGCCGGCGGTCGCGACGGTACCGGCGACGAGGCCGCCGATGATCAGGGCGGCGGCGCCGTTGCGGGGGGCGGCCGCGGACGTGCGGTGCTTGGCGCGGAGCTGGGCAGTGGGCTTCATGGGACCTCCGGGGCCGCGGGTGACCACGGCCTCGTCTTCGGGGTCGACCGGCGCACGGGAACGACGGTCGTCACGGGACGGGACGGACGCGTCGAGGACAAAGGGGACGAACGCGCCTGATGTAGGTTACGAAAAGATCACGAAATGACCAAGTCTCAGCGGCGTGTTGTGACGGATGTGACAAATGAGTCTCATGTGGCGCCCGCAGGGCTCGAGACCCACGAGAACGCGGGCTCCGGGTCCCTGCGTCCGGCGTGTCGCGGCACGCCGGCAGGACCAACATGCCGTGGCACTTGATACAGGAGTGGCGAAGGAGCACAATGTGACCACAACCGCATAGCGCGCGTGGCAGCCGTGGGCTCCACCGGGGTGGTCGAGGTCGTTGGGGAAGACGTCCCTCACCACACAGGAGGTCCAGGATGTCCGTCGTCATGCCCAGAGTCATGACGCGTGGCGTGGTCTTCATCCACTCCACGCCCACCGCGTTGTGCCCGCACATCTCCTGGGCCCTCGAGGGGGTCCTCGACACGCGCGTCAGCCTCGACTGGGTGCCGCAGCCGGCCCAGCCGGGCACGATGCGCACCGAGTTCTCGTGGACCGGCGAGGCCGGCACGGGTGCGCTCATCGCCAGCGCGATGCGCGGCTGGGACGGCCTGCGGTACGAGGTCGTCGAGGAAGCCAGCCGCGGCAGCGACGGGATGCGCTGGACCCACACCCCCGCCCTGGGCATCCACCAGGCACGCCTGTCGGCCAACGGTGACGTCGTCGTCAACGAGGACCGCCTGCGCAGCCTGGTCGAGGCCGCCGCCGGCAGCGCGGCCACGCTCGTGGCCGAGCTGGACCGCGCGCTGGGGGCCGCCTGGGACACCGAGCTCGAGCAGTTCCGCCACGCCGGGGAGGGCGCGCCGCCCACCTGGCTGCACAAGGTCGGCTGAGCCGACCCTCGTCCCGTCCTGCGTCGTCGTGCCCGCACCGCCTGTGAGGTGCGGGCGCCGACACCGGGTGGGCCCTCGGCGGTGCCGGGAGGCTCAGTGCCGGGCCGGGCGCCGGCGAGGACGAGCGAGCACGGCCTCGTGGATGGCCAGCATCCGCTCGGCGGAGGCGCGCCAGTTGAAGCGCTCGGCCTGCTCGCGGGCGCGCACGTGCGACCGGGGGCGGTCGAGCAGCGCCTCGACGCCGTCGGCGAAGGCGGCGGGGTTGGAGCGGGCGACGTAGCCCCCCTCGCCCACGACCTCCTGCAGGGCCCCCTCGTCGGTGCAGACGGCCGGCACCCCGCAGGCCATGACCTCTAGCGCGGCGAGGCCGAAGGTCTCCAGGGGTCCCGGAGCGACGGCGACGTCGGCGGCGCCCATCTTGGCCGCCAGCTCGGTCCGGTCGGTGATGTAGGAGTGGAAGACGACGGGAAGGTCGCTCGCGCGCTCGAGCAGCTCGTCGCGCAGGGGGCCGTGGCCGAAGACCGTCATCTCGACGTCCGTGCCGCGCCGGACGAGCTCGCGGACCGTCTCGATGGACAGGGCCGGCCGCTTCTCGGGCGAGAGCCTCCCGCAGTGGACGAGCCGGACCCGCTCGCCGGGCGCCGGGGGCCGGTACGCCGCCGGGTCGGCGGTGGGCGAGAAGGTCTCGAGGTCGACGCCGAGGGGCACGACGTGGGCGTCCAGGCCGTTGCGGTGCCACTCCTCCGCGGCGAACCGGCTGGGGCAGACGATCGCGTCGTAGTCGTGGGCGCTGAGCCGGTTGACGACGTCGGCCATCCAGACGGCCGGCCGGTCGGGCACCGGCGTGCGGCGGACCATGATGCCGGTCATGTGCTCGTGGCTGATCATCGTCGAGCCGATGCCCCGGCGCCGGGCCCAGCGGCCCATCCACCGGGTCGTGGCACGGTCGGAGACCTCGAGGACGTCCGGGCCGATGGCGTCCATGAGACGGGACAGGCCGCGGCGGTCCCACATGAGGGAGTAGCCCGCACCGGGGATCGGCGTCGCGGGCACCCGGAAGACCGTGCCCTGGGGCTCCTCGCTGATCTCGGGCCCCGGCCCCGGGACGATGAGGGTCGCACGGTGGCCCAGCTCGCGGTAGTGCTCGCCCCACGCCCGCAGGGCGGTCTTGATGCCACCGGACGTCGGGCTCACGAAGTTGGCGACGCGCAGGATGTGCATGGTCCGGCGAGCCTACCCGCGCCGGCGCACCCCTCCGGGGACGGGCACGCCGGGCCCTCAGAGCGGGATGTTGCCGTGCCGGCCGCGCCGCTGCGGGGCCGCGGCGAGGGCGGCCGCCAGCGTCGAGCGGGTGACCGTGGGCTCGACGACCTCGTCGACGACGCCGATCTCGAGCGCGCGTGCCAGGCCGCCGGTCTGCTCGGCGTGCCGCTCGGCCAGCTCCTGCTCCACGCGGGGCCGCTCGGCCTCGTCGACCTCGGCCAGCCGACGGCGGTGCAGGATGCGGACGGCGGCCACGTGGCCCATGACCGCCACCTCCGCGCCCGGCCAGGCGAGGACGCGGCTCGCGCCGAGGGCGCGGGCGTTCATGGCGATGTAGGCGCCGCCGTAGGTCTTGCGGGTCACGAGCGTCACGCGCGGCACCACCGCCTCGGCGAAGGCGTGCAGGAGCTTGGCGCCGCGGCGCACGACGCCGTCCCACTCCTGCCCGACCCCGGGCAGGTAGCCGGGCACGTCGACGAGCACGACGAGGGGCACGCCGAAGGCGTCGCACATGCGCACGAAGCGGGCGGCCTTCTCGGCCGAGGCGGAGTCCAGGCACCCGCCCAGGCGCAGGGGGTTGTTGGCGACGACCCCCACGGTGCGGCCGCCGAGGCGCCCCAGGGTGGTGACGATGTTGGGCGCCCACCGGGGGAAGAGCTCGAGGGCGGCCTCGGGCGAGCCGTCGTCGAGCAGGTCGCCCACCAGCGGGTGGACGTCGTAGGCGCGCCGGACCGACTCGGGCAGGCTCGCCGCGAGGTCGCGGTCACGCACGGCGCCGACGTCCAGCTCGCCCTGCCGGCCGAGGAGCGTGCACAGCAGGCGCGCGCGGCCGTAGGCCTCCTCGGCGGTCTCGGTCACGACGTGGACGACGCCGGAGCGGCGGCCGTGCGGCTCCGGACCGCCCAGCCGCAGCGCGTCGACGGCCTCGCCCGTGACCGAGCGCACGACGTCCGGGCCGGTGACGAAGACCCGGCCCTCGGGCGCCATGATGACGACGTCGGTCAGTGCGGGGCCGTAGGCGGCGCCACCGGCCGCCGCGCCGAGGATGACGGAGATCTGCGGCACGACGCCGGAGGCGCGGGTCATCACCGCGAACACCTCGCCGACGGCGTGCAGCGAGGCGACGCCCTCGGCCAGGCGGGCCCCTCCGGAGTGCCAGAGCCCGACGACCGGCACCTCCTCGGCGAGGGCCTGCGCGTAGGCGGCGAGGATGACCGCGCACCCCTCGACGCCCATGGCACCGCCCTGGACGGTCGCGTCGGAGCAGAAGGCCACCACCCGCTGCCCGTCCACCGTTCCGGCCGCGGCCAGGAAGCCGGAGCCGTCCTCCGCGCTGAGCAGCTCCAGGCGGCCGTCGTCGAGCAGGTCGGCCAGGCGGGTGCGGGGGTTGCGCGGGTCGTCCGCCTTGGAGGGGGTGACCCGGGCCTGCACCGACGCCGACGCGAGCGCCGACGCGGTGCTGGGGGTGCGAGCGCTCACACGTAGCTCCGGAAGGCCAGCGCCACGTTGACGCCGCCGAAGCCGAAGGAGTTGTTGAGCGCGGCCACGTCGCCCTCGGGCAGCGCCCGGGAGGAGCCGGTGACGACGTCGAGGTCGATCTTGGTGTCCTTCGCGTCGAGGTTGATCGTCGCCGGGACGCTGCGGTGGTGCAGCGCCTGGACGGTCAGCAGCGCCTCGAGCGCGCCCGCGGCGCCGAGCAGGTGCCCGGTCATCGACTTGGTCGCGGTGACCGCGATGTCGTCGGTGTGCGCGCCGAAGGCCCGACGGATGGCCTTGGCCTCCGCGAGGTCGCCGACCGGGGTGGAGGTGGCGTGGGCGTTGATGTGGGCGATGTCGCCCATCGACAGCCCGGCGTCGGCCACGGCCTCCTGCATGGCGCGGGCAGCGCCCGCACCCTCGGGCTCGCCGGCGGTGATGTGGTAGGCGTCGCTGGACATGCCCGCGCCGACGATCTCGGCGTAGATCCTTGCCCCGCGGGCCCGGGCGTGCTCCTCGGCCTCGAGGACCATGAGCCCGGCGCCCTCGGCGATGACGAAGCCGTCGCGGTCCACGTCGTAGGGGCGCGAGGCGCGCTCCGGCTCGTCGTTGCGGTTGGACAGGGCGGTCATGGAGGCGAACGCCGCGATCGGCAGCGGGTGGATGGCGGCCTCGGTGCCGCCGCAGACCATGACGTCGGCCCGCCCGTTGCGGATCATGTTGAGCGCGTGCC
>JASKZT010000409.1 GCA_030145965.1 Ornithinimicrobium sp. | reverse complement strand
TAGAAGCCCTCCTGGCCGCGGACGTCACCGGTGGTGGTGTCGGCGACGACGACGCCCTTGAGGCCGGCCGGGGCGATGAGTGTGTCCATGGGTCGAGCGTGCGGCTAGCATTGATCGCGTGTCAACGTTGATCGGGTCAATACACAGCAGGCCGCTGCCATCGTGGCGGGCCGGATGAGCCGCGCGGAACCCACGATGACGACCGCCCAGGTCGCCGCCTACCTGGGCGTGAAGGTCGAGACCGTCTACGCCTACGTCAGCCGTGGCCTCCTCACGCCCTCCCGCCGCGGGGGCCCAGGCGGCAGCCTCTTCGAGGTGAGGTCGGTCCAGGCCCTGCGCGACCGCCTGGCCCGTCCCGCACGCCGGCCGGCCGACGACCCCGTCGAGGTGCGCACCCAGATCACCCGGATCCACGGTGACCAGCTCTCCTACCGCGGGCGCGACGTGGTCGAGCTCTCCCGCAGCGCCGTCTTCGAGGACGTCTGCGCCCTGCTGTGGGGTCAGGACGCCGGTCCTCGACGTCCGGACGAGCGCGAGCGAGAGGCGCTCGGGCGCGTCCTGGCGGCCCTGCCGCCCCGTACGAGCGTGCTCGACCGCCTCAAGCACGCCGTGCTCCTCGCCGGGGCCACCGACCCGGGGCGTCACGACCGCCGACCCGATGCCGTGGTCGCGGCGGGCGCGCGCAGCCTCGGGCTCCTCGTCGCCGCTCTCGCCCTGCCCGACCCGTCGGGCAGCCGCGCCGGCCGGCCGGCGGATGCGGCGCTGCCCGGCACCGCCCCGGTCGCCGCCCGGCTGGCCGCGGCCCTGGGCACCGGCCGCGTGACCGACGTGGACGCGGCCCTCATCCTGCTCGCCGACCACGACATGGCCGTCTCGACCACCGCGCTGCGGGTGGCGGTCTCCGGGGGAGCGGACACCTACTCGGCGCTCCTCGCGGCCCTGGCGACCGCCGACAGCCCGGTGCACGTCATGGCGCCGAGCGCGGCCTACGGCTGGGTCCGCGACGCGCTGGAGGACCCCCGGGCCGCGCTCGGCCAGGCGCTCGCCGCCGACCGCCCGCCCGTAGGGTTCGGGCACGTCGTCTACGAGCAGCGCGACCCCAGGGCCGACGAGCTCTACCGCCGGGTCAGCGCCAGGTGCGCCCCCCAGGTCCTCGACGCCGTGGAGCTGCTGCGCGAGGAGCTGCTCGCGCGCCGCGGGTGGCCGATGACGGTCGACCTGCCGCTGGCGCTGTGGGCGGTCGTGGACGGCCTGCCGCGCGACACCGGGGCGGCCCTCTTCGCCGTCGCCCGCACCGCCGGCTGGACGGCGCACGCCCTCGAGGAGCTGGAGGAGCCGGGGATGCGCTTCCGGCTCACCGGGATCTACACCGGCGCCCGCTGAGGAGGCCGGCGGCGAGGGCCCGGTCGCGGCTCAGGCCTCGTCGGTGCTCGGCGAGCGCCTGCGGCGCTTCTCGGGCACGTCCACCCGCCCGCCGCCCGGCTGCCAGAGCACGTCGCCCTCGCCGGAGAGGTTGGCCACCCGGGCCAGGATGAAGAGCAGGTCGGAGAGGCGGTTGAGGTACTTCGGCGCCAGGGCGTTGACGCCGCCGGTGCCCTTGGGGTCCCCCTCGTCGGCCGGCTGGTCGCCGTGGGCCTCGAGCGCCGCCCACGCCGCGCGCTCGGCGCGGCGCGCCACGGTCCGCGCGACGTGCAGGTGGGCCGAGCCGGGCGTGCCGCCGGGCAGGATGAAGGAGCGCAGCGGCGCGAGGTGCTCGTTGTAGGCGTCGCAGTCGGTCTCGAGCTCGTCGATCCACTCGGCCTGCACCCGCAGGGGCTTCCAGTCGTAGCTGGCGCGCAGCGGCATCGACAGGTCGGCGCCGACGTCGAACAGGTCGTTCTGGATGCGGGTCAGCGTGGCCACCATCTCGGGCGGCAGCTCACCTGCGGCGATCGCCACGCCGATGAGGGAGTTGGCCTCGTCGGTGTCCGCGTAGGCGACGAGACGGGGGTCGTTCTTCGACGTCCGGCCCAGGTCGCCCAGGGCGGTGGAGCCGTCGTCGCCGGTGCGCGTGTAGATGCGGGTGAGGTTGACCATGACCGCATCGTGCCAGGGGTATGCCGCGCGCCGTCACGCGGGAGGGGCGTGGTGCCACCACCCGAGGTGTCCGGTCAGTGGGCGTGGGGGGTGCGGTCGGCCTTGCCGGTCGCGTGGATCTGTGCGGCCGTCTCGTCCAGCTCGGCGTCGTCGACCTCGACCTCGGCCCGCGCCATGCCCTCGGCCAGCTCCTCGCGGACGGTCTGCTCCTCGGCGCCGTCCTGCCACGACTCCACGCGCTCGACGACGTTCTCCGCCGCCTCCTGCTTGGCCTGGCGCACCTCGGGGTCGCTCTGGTCGTGCTCGTGATGGCTCATGGACCCACCGTAGGCAGCGGCGGCCGGGCCCGCCTGCGGAGCGCGCTCAGGTCACCAGCGTCGCGGCCGCCCGGCGGGGGTCGGCCCCGGCCTCGAGCGTCCCGTCCGGGCGCCGGAGCGCGCCGCCGACCCCGCCGAAGTACATCGCCTGCGGCGGGTGCTCGTGCCGCGGCAGCCCGGCGGCGTCGAGGCTGGCCGCGATGTCGTCGTCCTGCTCGTGCTCGATGCGGTCGGTGCCGTCGTCCATCCGTCGCGGGTGCATCCGTGGGCGGTCGATCGCCGTCTGGAGGCTCTCGCCGTGCCGGGCGACGTGGATGAGGACCTGGGCGAGCGCGGTCGTGATCCGGTCGGCACCCGGCGTGCCGATGGCCAGGACGGTGCCGTCCTCCAGCCGCGCGGTCGTCGGCGCCATGTTGGACGCCAGCCGCGTGCCGGGCTCCAGGGCGTGCAGCCCCAGGCGGTTGAGCTCGAGCTCGCCGAGGGCGTTGTTGGCGACCAGCCCGGTGCCGGCCACGGTCATCCCCGACCCGTAGCCCGCCGACGCCGTGATCGCGCACGCCGTCCCGTCCGCGTCGACGACCGAGACGTGGGCGGTGGACGCCGAGGTGGGCAGGCCGACCGCGCCCGAGGAGTGCAGGGTCGCGAGCAGGTCCTCCCCGGCCGCCGCGAGGTCCTCGGCGGTGTCCAGCCGGTCCAGGCGGATGTCGAGCACGTCCTTCATCACCTGCGCCGCCCGGGCGGTCGTGATCTCCTCGGAGCACGCGTGGAGCAGGCGCAGCATGGCCGTGAGCACCGGCCCCCCGATCGACGGCGGCGGGTTGCAGGCGAGGTCCCAGGCGCCCAGCCGGCTGCGCAGCGCGGGGCGCACCACCGGCTCGTAGGCCGCGAGGTCGGCGGCGCGCAGCAGCCCGCCGCGATCGCGCATGTCGGCGTCGATCCGGCGGGCCAGGTCGCCGGTGTGGACCGACTGCCAGCCTTCGGCCCCGATCTGCTCCAGCGTCTGCGCCAGCGTCTCGTCGGTGATCGTGCGACCGGCCTCCAGGGGCTGCCCGTCGGCGGTGTAGCGCGCCCGGGTGGCCGGGTCCCACGCCAGGATGGTGTCGCTGACCAGCACCAGGTAGGACTGCGCCGTGCGGCTCAGGGCGAAGCCCGTGCGGGCCTGCCCGGCCGCCGGGTGGAGCAGGTCCGCCCACGGCGCCGCGCCGTAGCGCTCGTGGGCCAGGCCCATCGCGGCGAGCATGCCGGGCGTGGCCACCGAGCCGGGACCCACGTAGGTGGTCATGCCCCCGCCGTAGCGCGAGACGACCTCCAGCAGCCCGCCGCCGAGACGCTCGGCCGGCTGGCCGCGACCGGGCATCTCGACGTTGCCGTCGATGACGACCGGCTCGCCGTCGGCCGGCCACACGTTGAGGAAGCAGCCGCCGAGCGGCGCCACGATGCCCGGCTCGGTGATCGTCGCGCTGACCATCGCGGCGATGGCGGCGTCGACGGCGGTGCCGCCCTCGGACAGGGCGTGCTCGGCGGCGCTCGTGGCGTGCGCGTTGGGGGCGGCGATCGCCGCGCGACGGACCATGGGGCCATCCTGCCGCAGCGCGCGGCCGGCGGTCAGAAGAGCCGCGACCCGGCGTCGTCGCGCCCCCGCAGGGCCTCGTAGTCCAGCGTCACGCAGCGGATGCCTCGGTCGGTGGCCAGGACGCGGGCCTGGGGCCTGATGACCTGGGCGGCGAAGACGCCCTGGACGGGGGCCAGGTGGGGGTCGCGGTTGAGCAGCTCGAGGTAGCGGGTCAGCTGCTCGACGCCGTCGATGTCGCCGCGCCGCTTGATCTCGACCGCGACCGTCGCCCCCTCGCCGTCCTTGCAGAGGATGTCGACCGGGCCGATGGCGGTGGGGAACTCCCGCCGCAGCAGCGTCCAGCCGTCGCCGAGCGTGCCGATGTGCTCGGCCAGCAGCGCCTGCAGCTGCGCCTCGACGCCGTCCTTGACGAGGCCGGGGTCGATGCCCAGCTCGTGCGAGGAGTCGGAGAGCACCTCGTGCAGCCGGATGCGCAGCAGGTCCTCGCGCCTGGCGTGCTGGACGAGCCAGACCGACCCCACGCCCTCCTCCCGCTCGAGCTCGTCCGGCTCGACCTCGGCCATCGAGCAGGGCGGGGCCATCCAGTTGAGGGGCTTGTAGGAGCCTCCGTCGGAGTGGACGAGCACCGACCCGTCCGCCTTGACCATGAGCAGCCTCGTCGCCAGCGGCAGGTGGGCCTCGAGGGCTCCCTGGTAGTCGACGGAGCACCGGGCGATCACGACACGCACGCCGGCCACCCTAGCGCGGGCGCCGGCATACCCCCGCGCCCGTCTGAGAGGATCGTGCCATGCGCGAGATCAGCACCGTCGGGGTCATCGGACTGGGCACCATGGGTGCCGGCATCGTGGAGGTCTTCGCGAGGGGAGGGCTGCGGGTCGTCGGCGTCGAGACCACGCAGGAGCTCGCCGACCGCGGCCGCGCGATCCTGCAGGGCTCGACCGACCGCGCCGTGGGCAGGGGCAGGCTCGACGAGGCCGGGCAGGCCGAGCTCCTCGGGCGGGTCACGATCTCCACCGACCTGGCCGACCTCGCCGACGCCGACCTCGTCGTCGAGGCCGTGCCGGAGGTCATGGCGCTCAAGCACGACGTCTTCGGCCGGCTGGACGACATCGTCGCCGCCGACGCCGTGCTGGCCTCCAACACCTCCAGCCTGTCCATCACCGAGATCGCCGCGCCGACCCGGCACCCCGAGCGGGTCGTGGGGATGCACTTCTTCAACCCCGCGCCGGTGCTTCGGCTGGTCGAGATCGTCACCACCGTGCGCAGCGACCAGGCGCTGGTCGACGGCGTCGTCGAGCTGTCGCACCGGCTGGGCAAGAAGCCCGTCGTCGTCGGCGACCGCGCCGGCTTCGTCGCCAACTACCTGCTCTTCGGCTACCTCACCTCCGCGCTGCGGATGCTCGAGCACGGGCACGTCTCCCGCGAGGACCTCGACACGGCGATGCGCGTCGGCGCCGGGCTGCCGATGGGGCCGCTCACGCTCGTCGACCTCGTCGGCCTGGACGTCTGCCACCACATCGGCGACGTGATCTACTCCCACACGCGCTCCCCGATGCACGCCCCGAGCGCGATGCTCGGGCGCATGGTCACCGCCGGCCTGCTGGGGCGCAAGAGCGGGCGTGGCTTCTACACCTACGCCCGGCCGGGGAGCGGGCAGCTCGTCGACGACGCCCTGACGCCGGCCGAGGGCGAGCCCGCCGGCGTGACGTCCGTCGGCGTCGTCGGCTCGGGGGAGGTGGCCGACGACCTCGTCGAGCGCCTGGAGAACGGCGGCTACGCGGTCGTGCACCTGTCCGAGGTGGACGACTCCGACGCCCTGGCCGCGCTCGCCGAGGTCGACGTGGTCATCGAGGCGCAGGACCTGGACACGGAGGTCGACGACCTCGAGGAGCTCGAGCTGGGGCCGCTGGCCGGCGACGAGGACGGCGTGGAGGGGCTGCTGCCCGGCCGGGACGTCGATGACATCTTCGCCGATCTCGGCGAGGTCACCGGCCCCGGCACCGTGCTCGCGACGGTCAACAGCGCCGCCGCCGTCGCGCTCGGCGCGCTCTCCGGCCGGCCCGCGCGCAGCCTCGTCCTGCGCATGCACGCACCGACCCCGAACGGCCAGGTCGTCGAGATCGGTCGCACCAGCGCCAGCGACGACGACGCCGTGGCGGTGCTGCGCGAGCTGGTCACCAGGATCGGCGCCGAGCCGGTGGTGTGCCGCGACCGCGCCGGGCTCGTCGTCGACGCGCTGCTCGTGCCCCACCTCAACGACGCCGTCCGCATGCTGGACGAGGGCTACGCCAGCGTCGAGGACATCGACACCGCGATCCGCCACGGCCTGGGCTACCCGATGGGTCCCTTCGCGATGATCGACCACATCGGCGCCGACGACGTGCTCGCGGTCTGCGAGGAGCTCGCCTCCGGCAGCTCGGGCCTGCCGCGCGAGGCCGTGGAGGCCTCCCCGCTGCTCGTCGAGCACGTGATCCTGGACCGCCCCTTCACCTCCTCCTGAGGCGCGGTGCCCCGGTCCAACCGCCCGCGGCGCTCGGGCCGCCCGGTCGGCCGCGGCGGTCCGGCCCCCGTGCCCGCGCCGCGCGACGGCGGG
>JASKZT010000401.1 GCA_030145965.1 Ornithinimicrobium sp. | reverse complement strand
GGACCTCAGGCACGCAAGGTGTCCTCTCGGGACGGCAGAACGGAACGGGCGGGGACTCTCAGAGGTCGAGGTCGCGGAGCAGGTCCGACAGCGGCTTGGGGAACGCCTCACGGAGAGTGATGCCGCGCTCGGCGAGGGCCTGCACCACCACCGGGTTGATGTCGCCGGTGGGGGCGGAGCCGGCGGCGCGGACGTGCACCCGGCCCGGTGCCAGGTGGGCGGCGAGCGCGGCAGCCCGGTGGACCTCCTCGCCGGTGAACGTGCCTTCGAAGGCGTAGGTCAGGTCGTCGACGATCTGCGCGACGGACGGGGCGCCGTGGTGAGCTGCGGCCTCAGGAGGTGGGGCGGTCATCGGCGGGGACCTCCTGGGAGAAGAAGCGGTCGCGCAGGGCGAGGGAGACGTAGACGAGGCCGACGAGGACGGGTACCTCGATCAGCGGGCCGACGACGCCGGCCAGCGCCTGGCCGGAGGTGACGCCGAAGGTGGCGATGGCGACGGCGATCGCGAGCTCGAAGTTGTTGCCGGCCGCGGTGAAGGCGAGGGTGGTGGTGCGCGCGTAGGACATGCCCAGGGCCACGCCGAGGGCGAAGCTGATGCCCCACATGAGGGCGAAGTAGAGCAGCAGCGGCACGGCCATGCGCGCCACGTCCAGCGGCTGGGAGGTGATGCGGTCGCCCTGGAGAGCGAAGAGCAGCACGATCGTGAAGAGCAGGCCGCGCAGCGCCCAGGGGCTGACGGCGGGGATGAAGCGCTCCTCGTACCAGGCGCGGCCCTTGGCCCTCTCGCCCCAGAGGCGGGACAGGAAGCCGGCCAGCAGCGGGATACCGAGGAAGACGAGCACGGACCGGGCGATCTGCCAGGGCGAGACGTCGAGTGCCGCCTGGTCCAGGCCGAGCCAGCCGGGCAGCACCGTCAGGTAGAACCACCCCAGACCGGCGAACGCGATCACCTGGAAGAGCGAGTTGAGGGCGACCAGGACGGCGGCGGCCTCGCGGTCTCCGCAGGCCAGGTCGTTCCAGATGATGACCATGGCGATGCAGCGGGCCAGGCCGACGATGATGAGCCCGGTGCGGTACTCGGGCAGGTCGGCGAGGAAGACCCACGCCAGGGCGAACATCAGCGCCGGGCCGAGGACCCAGTTCAGGACGAGCGAGCTGACCAGGAGGCGCCGGTCGCGGGTCACGCTGTCCAGGCGGTCGTAGCGCACCTTCGCCAGCACCGGGTACATCATCACCAGCAGGCCCAGCGCGATCGGCAGCGAGACCCCGTCGACCTCCACCGCCCCCAGCCAGGCGTCCAGGCCCGGCACCAGCCGGCCGAGCAGGAGGCCGGCGAGCATCGCCGCGCCGATCCACACCGGCAGGTAGCGGTCCGTGGTGGACAGGTGGGCGGTCGGCGCGTCCGCCGCCTGCTGTCGCTCCGTGGGGGTGACCCGGCTCATCGTGATCCTATCCATGGACGAAGATCGATACGGCACATCGTGCCGACGACATAGACGAATGTCAATCTGCGATCGGACTTCATCGCCGCACGCGGTGGGAGCTAGCGACCCAGGGCGTCGCGCAGGGCGTCGAGAGCCGCGGGCACGGCGGCATACCAGACGTTGGTGCCGCGCCGTTCGCTCGTCACCAGGCCGGCCTCGCGCAGGATCTTGAGGTGGTGGCTGACGGTGGGCTGGCTCTTGCCGACCGGCTCGACGAGGTCGCACACGCACACCGCGCCCACCCTGCTGGTGGCCAGGATGCTCAGCAGGCGCAGGCGCACCGGGTCGCCCAGCGCGGCGAAGCTGCGCGCCAGCTCACCGGCGTCTTCGGCGCTCAGCGGGCTCGCCTGCAACGGCGCGCAGCACTGCTGCACCTCCGGCTGAACGGGGATGACGGGCAGGGCCGAGGCGGGAATCGACATGGAAGCTCCTCCATTGACATCTATCGATATCAAGTGCACGATGCACTTCATCGACAGAAGTCGATACTAAGACACCGACACCGAAGCCGCCAGGAGGCAGCAGGTCATGACCCTCTCGGTTCGTGAGGACCTTCCCGTCGTCGTCATCGGCGCCGGGCCGGTGGGCCTTGCTGCCGCCGCGCACCTGGCTGACCGCGGGCTGCCCTACCTGGTGCTCGAGGCCGGGAACGACGTCGGCGCGGCGGTCTCGGAGTGGGGCCACATCCGCACGTTCACCCCGTGGCGCTACGTCGTGGACCCGACCGCGGAGAGGCTGCTCGCCTCCACGGGCTGGGCTCCTCCGCCCACCCCGGTGCCTCCGACCGGCGCCGAGCTCGTCGAGCACTACCTGCGACCCCTCGGTGCCCTGGTCGGTGACCGGCTGCGTCTGGGAGCGCGGGTGCTGGCCGTGTCACGTGCGGGGATGGACAAGACGCGCACCATCGGCCGGGCCGGGCGTCCGTTCGTGCTGCGCGTCCGGAGCGCCGACGGTGCCATGGGCGAGCTGCACGCGCGCGCCGTCATCGACGCCTCGGGCACCTGGGGGCAACCCAACCCGCTGGGGGCGGGTGTGCCGGTGCCCGGCGAGGAGGAGGCCGCGAGGTTCCTGGTCGGACCGCTTCCAGACGTCCTCGGGCGGGACCGGTCCAGGTTCGCCGGGCGTCGTACGCTCGTCGTGGGCGCCGGTCACTCGGCGGCCAGCACGCTGCTCAACCTGGCCCGACTGGCCGAGCAGGAACCTGGGACGGAGATCGTGTGGGCCGTCCGCGGCGCCTCCGCGGCGAAGGTCTACGGCGGCGGGGCGGCCGACCAGCTGCCCGCACGCGGCCAGCTCGGCAGCGACCTGCGCGCCCTCGTCGACGCCGGCGCGGTGCAGCTCGTCACCGGGTTCTCCGTCACCGCCCTCGAGCCACAGGGCGGGACGGTCACCGCCCACGGCACGACCGCCGAGGGCGCGCTCCGCCTCGAGGGCGTCCACAACGTCGCGGGCGCGACCGGGTTCCGCCCCGACCTGGCCATGCTCGCCGAGACGCAGCTCGACCTGCACCCAGCGCTCGAGGCACCCACCCGGCTCGCACCGCTGGTCGACCCGCAGTACCACTCCTGCGGCACGGTCCCACCTCATGGCCATCGCGACCTGGCGCATCCCGACGAAGGGCTGTACATCGTCGGGATGAAGTCCTACGGCCGAGCCCCTACCTTCCTCATCACCACGGGCAACGAGCAGGTCCGCTCCGTGGTCGCGGCCCTGGCCGGGGACGTGGCGGCCGCCGACGACGTGCAGCTCGTGCTGCCCGAGACCGGTGTCTGCTCCGTCGACGACCAGGGCGAGGACACCGCGGCCGCCGGTGGCTGCTGCGGGACCCCCACCGGCGTCGCGACCCTGGAGGCTCCCGTGGCCGCCCACCGCGCACTGCCCGCCGGCGTGGCCGCACAGGGCTTCGCCACCGGCACCGGCGGCGGAGGCCTGCTCGCGGACCTCGTCGCCACGGCGCCGCAAGCTGGGCGGTGCTGCACGACGAAGGACCGCTGAGCCTGCATCTCGCAGGTCAACGGCCCTTTCGTGCCAGTGGTCGGGGTGACAGGATTTGAACCTGCGACCTCTTCGTCCCGAACGAAGCGCGCTACCAAGCTGC
>JASKZT010000372.1 GCA_030145965.1 Ornithinimicrobium sp. | reverse complement strand
CCCTGGAGCGGCTCGCGTCCGTGGACGCGACGGCGCAGGACATCATCGACCACTTCGCCACGCTCACCCTGGGCTCCGGGGCTGCCGCGATGGTGCTGGGCCGGGCGGGCGAGCACCCCCAGGGGCACCGGGTCGTCGGGGGCGTCAGCCGCGCTGCGACCGAGCACCACGAGCTGTGCGTCGGCGACTTCACCGAGATGCGCACCGACACCCAGGGGCTGCTCGTGGCCGGCCTGCAGCTGGCCAGCGAGCTCTGGGAGGACGCCCGCGAGGAGTTCGACTGGGACGACATGGACCGCTACGTCGTGCACCAGGTCTCCAGCGTCCACACCGGCAGGACCGCCCAGGCGCTGGGCCTGGACGAGAGCCGCATCCCGCTGACCTTCCCCACCCTGGGCAACGTCGGGCCGGCCGCCGTGGCCATCACCCTGGCCAAGGAGGCCGACAGCCTGGGCAAGGGCGACCGGGTGCTCATGATGGGCGTCGGCTCGGGCCTGAACATGACGTGCCTCGAGCTCACCTGGTGAGGTAGGGCCGTGAGGAGCGACGACCAGGGACCCGCCCACCCGGAGGCCGTCGGCGAGCAGGAGCCCCTCGCCCAGCGCATCCACGGCCCCGCCGGGCGCGCGGTCGCCGACCCCCCCGGCCTGCCCCGGCGCGACCTGCCCGGCCTCGACCGGGCGTGGTCCCGGGTCGTCGTCGCGCCGGACGCCGAGGGGATGCCCCGGCACTGGCACGTGCTCGACACCGGGCCGCCGACGCAGGGGAGCGCCGCCGCAGGCGCGTCGGCGCCCACGCTGCTGTGCGTCCACGGCAACCCGACGTGGTCCTACCTCTGGCGCCGCGTGCTCGCCCAGGCCCCGGCCGGGTGGCGGGTCGTCGCCGTCGACCAGCTCGGCATGGGCTGGTCGGAGCGCACCGCGGAGCCGCGCACCCTCCCCCAGCGCATCGACGACCTCGACAACCTCACCGCCGAGCTCGGGCTCACCGGGCGCGGGCCCGTCTCCGTCCTCGCCCACGACTGGGGCGGGCCCGTCTCGTTGGGGTGGGCGCTGCGTCACGTCGACGACCTCGCCGGCGTGGTCCTGACCAACACCGCGGTCCACCAGCCCGCCGAGCACGCTCCCCCCGCCGTCATCCGGCTGGCGCGCGCCCCCTGGCTCCTGGCGCAGGTATGCCGCCGCACGCCCGCCTTCGTGCGCGCCACGACCGCGCTCTCCCTGCCGCCGCTGGCGCGGGAGGTCCGCGACGCCTTCGCCGCGCCCTACGCGACGCCGGGCCGGCGGGCCGCCGTGGCCGACTTCGTCGCCGACATCCCGTTCGAGGAGGACCACCCCAGCCGGCCGGCCCTCGACGCCGTCGCCGAGGGGCTGGGCGCCCTCGCCGACGTCCCCGCCCTGCTCGTGTGGGGACCGCGCGACCCGGTGTTCGGCCAGCGCTACCTCGACGACATGGTCTCCCGCCTCCCGCACGCCGACGTGCAGCGCTACGCCGGCGCCTCCCACCTCGTGCTCGAGGACCGGCCCGAGGGGGTCGAGGTCGTCTGGCGCTGGCTGCAGGAGACCGTGGGCCGCGGGGGTCGGCCGGACGACCCGGCGGCGGACGACGCCGGGGTCGCCGCGGCCACCGCCGGGACGCGCCCGGAGGCGGCCCGCGTGCCGATCCGCGTGGACACGTCCGACCCGGGCGCCACCGCGGTCGTGGAGCTGCGCGGCGGGCGGCGGTCGGTGACCTTCGGCGAGCTGGACCGCCAGGTCGAGCTGGTCGCGCGCGGCCTCGCCGCGCGAGGGGTCCGGCCGGGCGACCGCGTCGCGGTCCTCGTGCCGCCGGGCATCGAGCTGACCACCCTGGTCTACGCCCTGTGGCGGGTCGGCGCGGTCGTCGTCGTGGCCGACGCCGGCCTCGGCCTGGGCCGGCTCGGCACCTCGCTGCGCTCGGCCGGCCCCCGCCACGTCGTGGGCATCCGGCGGGCGATCGCGCTCGCCGACCTCACCCGCGTCCCCGGCACCCGCCTGCGGGTCGAGCCGGGCGGGGACCAGCTGGACGCGCTGGCCGCGGAGGGGCGGGCGGCCGACGTGGGCCTCCCCGACCCGGAGGCCCTGGACGGGGGCGCCGACGGCGCCGTGCTCTTCACCTCCGGCGCGACCGGCCCACCCAAGGGCGTCGTCTACACCCGCGACCGGCTCGGGGCCCAGGTGGCGCTGCTGCGCGACACCTTCGGCCTGGGCCGCGGGGAGCGCCTGGTCGCGGCGTTCGCGCCGTTCGCGCTCTACGGCCCGGCGCTCGGCCTCACCGGCGTCGTGCCGGACATGGACGTCACCGCGCCCCACACGCTGACCGCCGAAGGCCTGGCCCGGGCGGTGTCCGCCGTCGACGCGACCGCCGTCTTCGCCGCCCCCGCCGCGCTGCGCAACGTCGTCGCCACCGCCGACGAGCTGGACGAGGACGCCCGCCAGGCCCTGGCCGGGCCGCGGCTCGTCCTGTCCGCCGGCGCCCCCGTCCCGGTCGACCTGCTGCGCCAGGTGCGGCGGATCCTCCCCTCGGCCGCCACCCACACCCCCTACGGGATGACCGAGGCCCTGCCGGTGACCACGCTCGACCCCGTCGCCGAGGCCGACGCCGACGCGGGTGCGGCGCCGCAGGCGGGCGTGTGCGTGGGCCGGCCGCTCGACGGCGTCGACCTGGGCGTGGCCCCGCTCGACCCGGACGGAGTGCCTGCCGAGGAGCTGGTCACCGAGCCCGGCGTCGTCGGCGAGGTCGTCGTCCGGGGGCCGCACGTCAAGGACCGCTACGACCGGCTGTGGACGACGCAGTGCGCGAGCGACCGGCCGCACGGCTGGCACCGGACCGGCGACGTCGGGCACCTGGACGGGCAGGGACGGCTGTGGGTGGAGGGCCGCCTGGCCCACGTGGTCACCACCGCCGACGGCCCGGTCACGCCCTACTCCGTGGAGGAGCGCCTGCGCCGGCTCTCCGGCGTCCCGCTGGCCGACGTCGCCGTGGTCGGCGTCGGGCCGGCGTCCACGCAGCAGGTCGTCGTCGTCGTCGTGCCGCAGGCCAGGGCCGGCCGCCGGGCACGGGTCACCGGCTCCCCCGCCGGGCCGGGGCGCATCGCCCCCGCGCGGATCGCCCAGGCCGTGCGGGAGGCGGCCGGGGTGCCCGTCGCCGCGGTGCTCGTGCGCGACTGGCTGCCGGTCGACGTGCGCCACGCCAGCAAGGTCGACCGGGCCGCGCTCTCGCGCTGGGCCGAGGGCGTCCTGCACGGACGGTCGCTGCGCGAGCGGGCGGCGGGGCTCCTCCGCGACCGCGCGCCCATGACGAGGAGCCGCTGATGCCCGGGCGCGTGCTGGTCACCGGTGCCAGCGGGATGCTCGGCGGGGCCGTGGCCGACCTGCTCGCCGTGCGCGGCTGGGACGTCACCGTCATGCAGCGCCGCACCGCCGGGGGCCGTCACCGGGAGTCGCTGGGCGACGTGCGCGACACCGACGCGGTGCGCCGGGCCGTCGCCGGACAGGACGCGGTCGTGCACCTGGCCGCGAAGGTCGACGTGGTCGGGCCCTGGATGGACTTCGTCCGGGTCAACGCGACCGGCACCCGGCACGTCGTGGAGGCGCTGCGGGCGCAGGGCGGCGGCCGTCTCGTGCAGGTGTCCTCGCCGTCCGTGGCGCACACCGGCAGCTCGCTCGCCGGCGAGGGCGCCGGGCCGGCCAGCCCCATGCGGGCCCGCGGTCACTACGCCCGCACCAAGGCGGCCGCGGAGCTCTTCGCCCTCCTGGCCGACTCCCCCGAGCTCGCCGTGACGGCCGTCCGGCCGCACCTCGTCTGGGGGCCGGGCGACACCCAGCTCGTCGGCCGCATCGCCGAGCGCGCACGGCAGGGCCGGCTCGCGCTCGTCGGTCCCGGCACGGTGCTCGTCGACACGACCTACGTCGACAACGCCGCCGAGGCGATCGTCGCCGCGCTCGAGCGGATCGACGAGGCGCACGGCGAGGCGTTCGTCGTGACCAACGGCGAGCCGCGGCCCATCGGCGAGCTCGTGGCGGCCATCTGCCGGGCGGTCGGCGCCCCGGAGCCCCGGCTGCACGTCCCGCGCCCGCTGGCGTGGGGCCTCGGTGCCGCGGTCGAGGGCGCCGTCGCGCTGTCGCAGCGGCTGCCCGGCGTCCCGGCCATCACCCAGCCGCCGCTGACCCGCTTCCTCGCCGAGCAGCTGAGCACGGCCCACTGGTTCGACCAGCGCCGCACCCGCGAGGTCCTCGGCTGGACCCCGCGCGTCGGCCTCGACGAGGGCCTGCACCGCCTCGCGGAGGCGTCCCGGGTCTGAGACCCCCCCCGGCGGAGGTGACGCTCAGCGGTCCTGCGAGCGCAGCCGCTCCTGGTCGCGCAGGTCGTCGGCGACGATCGTCTCGGCCTCGGCCAGCACGTCCTCGGCGCTGGCCGCGGGCACGACCACGCCGCCGGTCGCGTCGACGTAGACGAGGTCCCCGGGCGCGACGGTCACGCCCGCCACCTCCACGGCGACGTCGGCCGCCCAGGGCATGACGCTGTCACCGCCCCAGCGCACCGCCTCGCCGCGGCACCACGTCGCGAAGCCGAGGCCGGCGAGCTCGGCGAAGTCGCGCAGCTGCCCGTCGGCCAGCACCCCGGCCATCCGCCGCCGCGCCACCCGGGTGAGCTTGACGCCGCCGGCGTGGGAGACGTCGGGGTAGCCGCCGCTGCCGAGGACGAGCACCGCACCCTCCGGGGCGTCCTCCAGCGCCACGTCGAAGACCGCGCCGAAGCCGCGGTCGGCGCCCGGCAGGTCGTCGCGGGTGGGCAGGTACTGCACCGTCACGGCCGGGCCGCACAGCACGCGGTCCGGTGCGGGGCTGCGCAGCGCGGGCAGGTGCGACCGGTGGGTGTGGAGCCTGCCCATCGCGTCCACGAGCGGGGCGCAGCCGACCGCGAGCGCCCGTGCGCGCCATACCTGCAGATCGACGGACATCGTGCCTCCCGCTTGCCGGTGAAGGTGCCAGTCAACCGCCACCGGCCCCGCCCGGCAAGGCGCCGC
>JASKZT010000343.1 GCA_030145965.1 Ornithinimicrobium sp. | reverse complement strand
GTCCTCGACATGGACAACGGCCTGTGGCAGGTGCTGGAGTTCCAGCACGTCAAGCCCGGCAAGGGTCCGGCGTTCGTCCGCACCAAGCTCAAGAACGTCACGTCCGGCAAGATCGTCGACAAGACCTTCAACGCCGGCACCAAGGTCGAGACGGCCACCGTGGACCGCTCGGACTTCCAGTACCTGTACAACGACGGCACCGACTACATCTTCATGGACGAGAAGACGTACGAGCAGATCCACGTCTCGCCCCAGGCCATGGGCGACGCCGCGAAGTACCTGCTCGAGAACGGCCGGGCGATGATCGCCCAGCACGACGGCGCGGTGCTCTACGTCGAGCTGCCGACCTCCGTCGTCCTGGAGATCACCCACACCGAGCCGGGCCTGCAGGGCGACCGCTCGACCGGCGGCACGAAGCCCGCCACCGTGGAGACCGGCGCCGAGATCCAGGTCCCGCTCTTCCTCGAGTCCGGCACCAAGGTCAAGGTGGACACCCGCGACGGGTCCTACCTCGGCCGCGTGAACTGACGTGGCGGCCCGCACCAAGGCGCGCAAGCGGGCCCTGGAGCTGCTCTTCGAGTCCGAGCAGCGCGGCGTCAACGTCGGCGTCCTCCTCGAGGAGCGGGTGGCCGCGCCGACCACCCAGCACCCGCTGCCCGAGTACTCGGTGCAGCTCGTGCGCGGTGTGCTGGAGCGGTGGAGCCAGATCGACGAGGTCCTCACGACCTACTCCCAGGGCTGGTCCCTGGACCGGATGGCGGCCGTCGACCGCGCGGCCCTGCGCCTGGGCGTGTGGGAGATCGTCTGGAACGACGAGGTCCCCGACGCCGTCGCGATCTCCGAGGCCGTGGAGCTGACCGAGTCGCTCTCGACCGACGACTCCCCGCGCTTCGTCAACGGCCTGCTCGGTCGTGTGGCGGAGATCAAGGCCACCCTCGCCTGACCCTGCCTCGGGCCGCCCCCGGGGGTGGAGTAGCCTGAGCGCGACCGATCATCCTTTAACCACCGTCCTGAGAGGCGGGGAAGGAGTGGGCCGTGAGTGCTGCCCAGCACCAGGCTGCGCCAGGACGGGTCGTCCTGAGCAGCGACGACATCAACAGGGCCGTGCGGCGCATCGCGCACGAGATCCTCGAGGCCAACAAGGGCCCGGACGACCTCCTGCTGCTGGGGATCCCGACCCGCGGCGCCCACCTCGCCCGCCGCCTCGGGCAGGCCCTGCTCCAGGTCGAGGGCACCCAGGTCCCGGTCGGCTCGCTCGACGTCACCATGTACCGCGACGACCTGCGCTCCCAGCCCACCCGCGCCGTGGAGCCCACCGACGTGCCCGAGGGCGGGGTCGACGGCAAGGTCGTCGTCCTCGTCGACGACGTCCTCTACTCCGGCCGCACCGTGCGGGCCGCGCTCGACGCGCTGACCGACCTGGGGCGTCCCCGGGCCGTGCGCCTGGCGGTCCTCGTCGACCGCGGCCACCGCGAGCTGCCGATCCGGGCGGACTACGTCGGCAAGAACCTGCCGACCTCGCACAGCGAGCGGGTCATGGTGCGCCTGGCCGAGCACGACGGCGAGGGCGCCGAGGGCGTGCGCATCGCCGGGCCGGCCGACGCCGAGGGGGCGGGCGCGTGAGGCACCTGCTCTCGGTCGCCGACCTCTCCCGCGACGAGATCCTCTCCATCCTCGACACCGCGACCTCGATGCACGAGGTCCAGCACCGCGACGTCAAGAAGCTGCCGACGCTGCGCGGGCGCACGATCATCAACTTCTTCTTCGAGGACTCCACCCGCACGCGCAGCAGCTTCGAGATCGCCGGCAAGTGGCTCAGCGCCGACACGATCAACCTCACCGGCAAGGGCACCTCGGTGTCCAAGGGCGAGAGCTTGCGGGACACCGTCATGACCATCGACGCCATGGGCGTGGACATGATGATCATCCGCCACCCCGCGAGCGGCGCCCCGCGGCAGATCGCCGACTGGGTCGGCTGCTCGGTCGTCAACGCCGGCGACGGCACGCACGAGCACCCCTCGCAGGCCCTCCTCGACGCCTACGCGATGCGTCGCGAGCTCGGCGACCTCCAGGGCCGCCACGTCGCGATCGTCGGCGACCTGACCCACTCCCGGGTGCTGCGCTCCAACCTGCTGTGCCTGCGCTCCCTCGGGGCGCAGGTCACGCTGGTCGCCCCGCCGACGCTCATGCCCAGCGGCGTCGGCCCCTGGTCCGCCGCCGACGGCTTCGCCACGTCCTACGACCTCGACGCCGTCCTGCCGACGGTCGACGCGGTGATGATGCTGCGGGTCCAGCGCGAGCGCATGAGCGGCGGCTACTTCCCCACCGCCAAGGAGTATGCGGTCACCTACGGGCTCACCGCCCGGCGCCTGTCCCTCCTGCAGGACCACGCGGTGATCTGCCACCCCGGCCCGATGAACCGCGGCCTGGAGATCTCCGCCGACGCCGCCGACGCGGCCCGCTCCCTGGTCCTGGACCAGGTGTCCGCGGGCGTGGCGGTGCGCATGTCCATCCTCTACCACCTCCTCGCCGGGGAAGGCAGCGACCAGTGAGCCCGACCACCGCTCCTCAGACCACCACGCGTCCCGTGCTGATCCGCGGCGCCGACGTCCTGGGGGAGGGCGTGCAGGACGTCCTCGTCGTCGACGGCCGCATCGCCGCCCTCGGCGCCCACGCCGCGACCGAGGCACCCACGACCACCCAGCGCATGGGCGTGGACGGCCTCGTCCTCCTCCCCGGCCTCGTCGACCTGCACACCCACCTGCGCGAGCCGGGCCGCGAGGACGCCGAGACCGTCGCGACCGGCACGCAGGCCGCGGCCGCCGGCGGCTTCACCGCCGTCCTGGCCATGGCCAACACCGACCCGGTCACCGACAGCGCCGAGGTGGCCGAGCGGGTCCACGACCTGGGCCGGCGTGCCGGCTACGTCGACGTCCACCCCGTCGGCGCCGTCTCCAAGGGGCTCGCGGGGGAGCAGCTGGCCGAGCTCGGCCTCATGGCCCGCTCCCGCGCCCGGGTCCGCGTCTTCTCCGACGACGGCCGCTGCGTCCACGACCCCCGCCTCATGCGCCGGGCGCTGGAGTACGTCAAGACCTTCGACGGCGTCATCTCCCAGCACAGCCAGGACTCCCGCCTGGCCGGCGGGGCCGCCTGCTGCCACGAGGGCGAGCTGTCCGGGCGGCTCGGGCTGCCCGGCTGGCCGGCCGTCGCCGAGGAGACGGTCGTCGCCCGCGACGTCATGCTGGCCCGTCACACCGGCTCGCGCGTCCACGTCGCCCACGTGTCCACGGCCGGCAGCGTGGAGGTGCTGCGCTGGGCCAAGGCGCAGGGCATCGACGTCACCGCCGAGGTCACGCCGCACCACCTCGCGCTGACCGAGGACCTCCTGGCCGGCTACGACCCGGTCTACAAGGTCAACCCGCCCCTGCGTCCCACCGAGGACGCCCTGGTGCTGCGCGAGGCGCTGGCCGACGGCACCATCGACGCCGTCGCCACCGACCACGCCCCGCACGTGCGCCAGGACAAGGAGCACGCCTTCGTCGACGCGGCGTTCGGGATGCTCGGCCTGGAGACCGCGCTGCCGGTGGTCAGCACCGTCATGGTGCGCGAGGGCCGGATGTCGTGGGCCGACGTCGCCCGCGCCATGTCGACCGCGCCGGCGCACATCGCCCGCCTGCGCGCCCAGGGCCAGGGCGTCACCGTCGGCGCCCCGGCCAACCTGACCCTCGTCGACCCGACCCGGGAGACGACCGTCGACGCGGCCCGCTCGCGGTCGCTGTCGCGCAACAACCCGTGGCACGGCCGCTCGCTCGTCGGCGCCGTGCACCTGACCATGCTGCGCGGCCGGGTCACCGCGCGCGAGGGCCTGGTCTGGGGCGCCGACCACGTCGCCGAGGAGGAGCTGTGAGCACGACCGACGCAGGAGCGGCCACGCCGCCGGAGCCGCAGGAGGCGGTGCTCGTCCTGGAGGACGGGCGCACCTTCCGCGGCGAGGCCTACGGGGCCCTCGGCCGCACCGTCGGCGAGGCGGTCTTCTCCACCGGCATGACCGGCTACCAGGAGACCCTCACCGACCCCTCCTACCACCGCCAGGTCGTGGTCATGACGGCGCCGCACATCGGCAACACCGGCGTCAACGCCACCGACATGGAGAGCCGCCGCATCTGGGTCGCGGGGTACGTCGTGCGCGACCCCGCCCTGCGCCCCTCCAACTGGCGCTCCCAGGGCGACCTCGCCGACGCCCTCCGCGAGGCCGGCGTCGTCGGCATCAGCGGCGTGGACACCCGCGCCCTCACCCGCCACCTGCGCGACCGGGGCGCGATGCGCGTCGGCATCTTCTCCGGCGAGGCGGCCCGGGCGCCTGTCGAGGAGCTGCTCGCGGTCGTCACCAGCGCGCCCCGGATGACCGGCGCCGCGCTCGCCGCGGAGGTCAGCACCGACCAGCCCTACGTCGTGTCGCCGCCGGAGGGCACGCCGGTCCGCTACACCGTCGCCGCGCTCGACCTCGGCATCAAGGGCAGCACCCCGGCGCTCCTCGCGGCCCGGGGGGTCCGGGTGCACGTGCTGCCGGCGACGAGCACCTTCGAGGAGGTCCTCGCCACCCAGCCCGACGGCGTCTTCTTCTCCAACGGCCCGGGCGACCCGGCCGCCGCCGAGCACGAGATCGGCCTCCTGCGCCAGGTCCTCGACGCGGGTATGCCGTTCTTCGGCATCTGCTTCGGCAACCAGCTCCTCGGTCGCGCGCTGGGCCTGGGCACCTACAAGCTGCCCTTCGGGCACCGCGGCATCAACCAGCCGGTGCTCGACCGCTCGACCGGCAAGGTCGAGGTGACCGCGCACAACCACGGCTTCGCGATCGCCTGGCCGGAGGGGGTCCCGACCGACCGGCCCGCCGACTCGCCCTACGGGCCGGTGCGCTGCTCCCACGTCGCCCTCAACGACGACGTCGTCGAGGGCCTGCACTGCGAGCAGCTGCCCGCGTTCTCCGTGCAGTACCACCCGGAGGCCGCCGCGGGCCCGCACGACGCCGAGTACCTCTTCGACCGTTTCGTCTCTGTGATGGAGGACCACCGTGCCCAGGCGTGAGGACATCCAGAGCGTCCTGGTCATCGGCTCCGGGCCGATCGTCATCGGCCAGGCCGCCGAGTTCGACTACTCCGGGACCCAGGCCT
>JASKZT010000331.1 GCA_030145965.1 Ornithinimicrobium sp. | reverse complement strand
TGGTGCCCGGGGCGATGACCAGGGCGTCGTGCCCCCGGGCGCGCAGGTTCTCCAGCACCTTGCAGACGCTGGTCGTCACGCCGTTGAGGGCCGGGAGGAAGGACTCGGTGACGATGACGACGCGCACGGTCCTCATGGTGTCGGCCCCGGGTGTGGGAACGGCGACGTGCGGGGGTGTGTCTGGTGCCCGGCGGGTGACCAGCGGATGTCCGAGGCCGTCGCGCAGCCGCCGGCCCACCGCCCGGGCGGCCCGACCTGCGGGCGCCGGCTCGTGGTGGCGGGGGGTGTGGTCGCTCAGGTCAGGTCCTCGCGGCCGGTCCGCTGCAGCGTGGCCACGACGCCCTTGACGTCCTGGCAGCGCTCGCGGGTGGTGACCAGCAGGGCGTCGGGGGTGTCGACCACGACCACGTCGTCGACACCGAGCACGACGACCGTCCGGCCTCCGTGCGCGGCGACGATCCCGGACGAGTCCTCGTCGACGACGAGCCGGCGGTCACCGAGGACGGTCAGGCCGTCGTCCGTCCCTCGCCCTGCGAGCAGCGTGGACAGGGAGGCGAAGTCGCCGACGTCGTCCCAGGCGAACGGCGCCGGGACCACGGCCACCCGGCCGGCGCGCGCGGCCGGCTCGGCCACGGCGTGGTCGAGGGAGATCTGCGGGAGGAGCTCCCAGCGCTCCTCGATGGACGTGGGGTGCGCGGCGATCCGGCGCAGGTCGCGGACCATCTGCGGGTGGGTGGCCTCGAGCAGCTCGAGCAGGACCGAGGCGCGCACGACGAAGATCCCGGCGTTCCACAGGTGGTCGCCGCCCTCGACGTAGCGGCGCGCGGTCTCCTCGTCGGGCTTCTCCTCGAACGCCTCGACGTGACGCGCGTCGGGGGCGCCGGGCACCTGCCGCGGGTCGCCGACGCGGATGTAGCCGAACCCGGTCGCCGGGTAGGTGGGCCGGATGCCGAGGGTGACGAGGGAGCCGGCCCGTGCCGCCCGGACGGCCTGGACGACGCGGTCGGCGAAGACGTCGAGGTCGCCGATGACGTGGTCGGCGGCGAAGGACCCGATCACGGCGTCCGGGTCGCGGCGCTCCAGGACGGCCGCGGCCAGCCCGACCGCGGGCATGGAGTCACGCGGGGAGGGCTCGGTGAGGAGGTGGCCCGGGGCGAGGTCCGGCAGCTGCTGGCGGACGGCGTCGGCATGGCGCCGACCGGTGACGACCATGACGCGATCGCCGACGAGCGGGCGCAGCCGGTCGACGGTGGCCTGCAGCAGGGAGCGACCCTCACCGGTCAGGTCGTGGAGGAACTTCGGGGACGACGCCCTCGACAGCGGCCACAACCGGGTGCCCACGCCGCCGGCCGGCACGACGGCGGTGACGCCGTCCAGCTCGCGCGAGTGGTCGGGGTGTGGCACGGCGCCCAGTCTAGGGTTGCCGTCATGGCCCCGTCCCGCGACCCGCTGACCTCGTCCGATCCCGTCGCCGGCCCCGCGCGACGGGTCGTCCGCGCGGTGGCCCGCACCGCCTACGCCGACCTGGCGCGCCCGCTGCTCTGGCGCACCGACGCCGAGACCGCCCACCACGGCACCGTCGTCGCCGCGCAGCTGCTCGGCGCCGCCGCCCTCCCGCGGGCCCTCACCGCGCTCGCGGGGTACGCCGTGGGGCCGGGGGTCCCGGCCTCCGCGCCGGTGGAGCTGCTCGGGCTGCGCTTCGCGCACCGGGTCGGCCTGGCGGCGGGCATGGACAAGGACGGGCGCGGCGTCGCCACGTGGGGGGCGCTGGGCTTCGGCCACGTCGAGCTCGGCACCGTGACCGCCCGGCCGCAGCCGGGCAACCCCCGTCCGCGCCTCGTCCGGCTGCCGCGGACGGGTGCGGTGGTCAACCGCATGGGATTCAACAACCTCGGGGTCCACGCGATGGCCGCGCGCCTGCGGGCGGCCCGCGAGGCCGGGCTCGTGCGCGTGCCGGTCGGGGTGAGCATCGGCAAGAGCAAGGTGACCCCGGTCGAGGAGGCGGTCGGCGACTACCTGGAGTCGGTCGCCGCGCTCGACGGGCTGGCCGACTACCTCGCCGTCAACGTCTCCAGCCCCAACACCCCCGGCCTGCGCTCGCTGCAGGACGCCGGGCCCCTCACCGAGCTGCTCACCGCGGTCGTCGGGGCCGCCGGCGGCACGCCCGTCCTCGTCAAGCTCGCCCCGGACCTGACCGACCCGGCCCTCGACGAGGCGCTCGAGGTGGCCATCGGGGCGGGCGTGGCCGGCGTGATCGCCACCAACACCACGCTGTCCCGCGAGGGCGTGGCCCCGTCCGAGCGGACCCGGGCCGACGCCGAGGCGGGCGGGCTGTCCGGCGCACCGCTGACCCTGCGCGCCCGCGAGGTCGTGGCCCACGTCGCCGCCCGCACCGACCTGCCCGTCATCGGCGTCGGCGGTGTCATGACGGGCGCCGACGCCCGCGCGCTCGTCGACGCGGGGGCCAGCCTCGTCCAGCTCTACACCGGCCTCGTCTACGCCGGACCGACCCTCGTGGCCGACGCCGTCGAGCAGACGTCGGCCGCCGCCGGGAGCGGTCGCGGGGCGTCGGCGCCGCCGCAGTAGGCTGCGGCACATGGCTGAGTCGACGACGGAGTCCGGGCTGCCGATCAAGGCCGTCTACGGACCGGAGGACCTCGCGGGCTTCGACCCGGCGGGCGCGCTGGGGGAGCCGGG
>JASKZT010000329.1 GCA_030145965.1 Ornithinimicrobium sp. | reverse complement strand
GGGTCAGCAGCGACCTACAGCTTCTCCATCTTCGAGAACGGGCTGACGATGCGCAGGGTGCGGGTGCCGAAGTTCACCGTCACCGCTTCGCTCTCGGTGCCCACCACGCGCCCGAGGCCGTGGACCTGGTGCGAGACCCGGTCGTGGAGGTGGTAGGTCTCGGTCACCGGCTCGATCCTGGGCTTGAAGGGACTCGATGCGAGGTGTCGCCGCTGGGGCGTGGGCCGGGTTGTCATCATTCCTCAGTATGCGCCCTCCCGAGGGTGGGCAGGTGTTAAGGGTGGTCGCGCCCGCCAGACACCGCGCCTGAAAGGCCCGGCGACGGGACGCGGACCTGCGGTCTAGGCGCGCGACCTGAGGGCACGCGCACCGGGTCCGGTGAGCTCCTCCGCGTCGAGGGGCCGCCCGGACGCGGCGAGGAGCAGCGCGATCGCGGTGCCTCGCACGTCGGGTCCCTCGCCGATGGCGGGACCACCGTCGACCGGGCTGAGCCGAAGGCCCGCGACACGCTCCTTGCCCCCGCCGAGACCCGCGCCGGTGCGTGCCGTATACCCGAGGGCCGTCATCACGTGCTCGTGCGGGTAGGAGCTCGTGATCCCCAGGGGACGGCGGATGTCCTCGCCGTGCACGTACGCCTCCACCAGCCGTGTCGCCAACGGGCCGGGGGGCGTGTCCGTGCGGTCCGTCACCGCGCGGAACGCCTCCAGCGTCTCGAGGGGGTCGTCGGCCCGGTGCCTTCGCACCCCGTGCTCGTTGGCGCGGTCGAAGTCGAGGCGGGCGGTGGCCATCTGGCGGACGAACCCGAGGCGGGTCGTGGTCGCGGCGTCGACGAGATGGGCAAGGACGTCGTGGACCGACCACCCCGGGCACAGCGACGGCGTCTGCCATCGCTCGGGTGCCATGCCCTCCAGGTCGAGGGCGAGCCGGCGTCGCTCCTCGTGCACGGCTCGCCAGACGGCCTGTCGATTCCTCACGTCGTGGGTCCCTTCTCGTCGTCGCGACGCCGGTCGGTCACGATCCCAGAGACAGGAGACTGCCCGAGCGCCGACTTCTCATCGCGCACGACACGGATCGGCTGGCGATGCTTGGTCAGACGCCAGAGCTGGGAGGAGACGAAGTGCGCGACGTCGGGCATACCCGGACGCATCAGACCACCGTGCCCTGGATGGAGGAGCCCGTCCTCACGCTCGAGGACGTCTGGCCCGAGCGGCCCCGCGGCGTCATCGTCGGGCTGAACTCCACGCCCACCAGCGTCGCGGCCGGCCACCACCACCAGGGCCGGTTGGGCCAGCGGCAGCTCCTGCGCCTGGCCGAGGCCGGCGTGCTCGGTCGACCCGACCCCGGGTCCACCTTCTTCGAGGACTCGGCGCTCGGCGCGGGGATCGGCCTGGCCGACCTGGTCAAGCGCCCGACCTGCGCCGAGAAGCACCTGAGCGCGCAGGAGATCGAGCTCGGCCGCGCGGCGCTGACCGCGGAGCTGGCGGCTCGTGGTGTCCCGCTGGTCATCTGCATCTTCCGCCACCCCGTGGAGGTCCTGCTCGGGGCGGCTGGACGGCCCGGGTTCCAGCCGCGCACGACGACCTGGGGAGCACGCGTCTTCCGCATGCCCGGGCCTTTTGCGCCGGCGGACGAGGTCCGCGACGTGATGGCGGAGCTGGCGCAGGGGTTCAGCGCTCCTGGTTGAGCGGCCCGGCGCGTGTCCCCCGGTCAGGCGTCGAGCGGCCGTCTCGCACGCACGGCGGGCAGGACGAGCCTCAGCAGACGCACCCAGGGGGACCAGCGAGCTGTCACCACGCCCTCGGCGCGGTCCAGGAGGTCCTCCAGCACTGCGTCGTGAAGCGGGCCGACGAGCACGACCCACTGCAGGTACTGCCGACGTGGCACCTCCAGGTCGAGCTCGTGGACGAGCACGGACCCCTCCGGATGTGTGCGCACGAGGAAGCGGTGCCCGCCGTGCCAGTGCGGGGATCCGAGGATCGAGTCGAACTCGAAGGCCACGCGCCCCGGGGCACGCATGGTGCAGCGATACCGGACCGGGCCGTGCCCGCCCTTGCCACCGGCGGCGACGGGCCGGTCGAGGCGCATGGGAAACCACAGGTGACGAGGCCACAGGGCGTCGGTGTCGCGTCCCAGGTCGTCCAGAAGGGCGTCCACCTCACCCGAGGAGGCGGCGAGCAGACGCTCGTGCACGTCGTGGACCCTCACGTGCCCAGCATCGCAGAGGGCACGGCGTGAGCGGTGCGGCGCCGGCCCGCCCTGTGTACGGTTCCGGCATGCGACTCACCCACCGCGAGACCGTCATCGTCAACGCCCCGTCCGAGGCGGTGTACTCGCTGGTCAGCGACGTCACGCGCACCGGCGAGTGGAGCGGCACCTGCCGCGCGTGCGAGTGGGAGGACCCGTCCCGGCAGGGGGTCGGGGCACGGTTCACCGGTCACAACGAGACTGCGGCTCGGCGGTGGAGCACCACCTCCACGGTCGTCACGGCGGTGCCCGGCCAGGAGTTCGGCTGGGAGGTCGGCCAGGGGTACGTGCGCTGGGGCTACCTGCTCTCCCCTCAGGAGGGGGGCACCGAGGTGACGCACACGTGGGAGTTCACCGAGGCCGGGCAGCAGTTCTTCGAGGAGCGCTACGGCGACGAGGCGCCGGCCCAGGTGGCGCAGCGCACCGCGGCCGCCCACGAGGACATGCCTCGGACGCTCGCGGCCATCCGGGAGATCGCCGAGCGGGAGCACGCCGCCGGCTGAGCCGCCCCGCTCCCCGGGCCGTCACGTGCCAGGGAACAAAGGCCTCCGTCAGGTAGTTGAGCGTAGTGAACTCAACTTGAGTGAGCCCCGGTTTGACAAGGCCATGGTCGCTCGCAAGAGTTGAGTCCTGACGTATCAACCCGCGTCCACCCGTCCGGGTGCGGCGCACCTTACTGAAGGAGAGCACCACATGGGACGTGCAGTCGGTATCGACCTGGGCACCACCAACTCCGCGGTCGCCGTGCTGACCGGCGGGGAGCCGGA
>JASKZT010000313.1 GCA_030145965.1 Ornithinimicrobium sp. | reverse complement strand
CACGTCATCGACTTCGAGGACGTGCTGCTGCTCACCGTGGGCCTGCTCGACGAGCACCCGCGGGTCGCGGCCCAGGTGCACGAGCAGTACCGCCACTTCGTCGTCGACGAGTACCAGGACGTCAACCCGCTCCAGCAGCACCTGCTCGACCTGTGGGTCGGGCAGCGGCCGGACGTGTGCGTCGTCGGCGACCCGGCGCAGTCGATCTACTCCTTCACCGGGGCCTCGCCCGCGCACCTGCTCTCCTTCGCCTCCCGCCACGACCAGGCCCGCACCGTGCGGCTGGTCCGCAACTACCGCAGCACCCCCCAGGTCATCCACCTGGCCAACCTCGTGCTGGGGGGCGCCCGCCGGGCGGACGGGCCCACGGCCCGCGCCCTCGCGCCCTCGGTCGAGCTGGTGGCCCAGCGCGAGGACGGCCCCGCGCCGGTCCTGACGACCTACCCCGACGACGAGGCCGAGGCGCAGGGCGTCGCCGACACCGTGCGCCGGCTCCTCGACGCCGGCACCCCACCGAGCGAGATCGCGGTGCTCTTCCGCACCAACGGCCAGTCGGAGGCTGTCGAGACGGCGCTCGCCCGCGCCGGCGTGCCCTACCTGGTCCGCGGCGGCGAGCGGTTCTTCGCCCGGGCCGAGGTGCGCTCGGCCGTGCTCCTGCTGCGCGGGGCCGTCCGGGGCGACGACGGCAGCGCCTCCCTCGGCGAGACCGTGCGGGCGGTCCTCTCCGGTGCCGGGTGGGGGCCGAACCCGCCCGAGAGCGGCGGCGCGACCCGGGAGCGGTGGGAGAGCCTGCAGGCCCTGGCGCTCCTCGCCGACGACCTGGCCCGCACCTCGCCCGCGGCCCGGGTCGCCGACCTGGTCGCCGAGCTGGACCGGCGGGCCGCCGAGCAGCACGCACCCACCGTGCAGGGCATCACGCTGGCCTCCCTCCACGCCGCCAAGGGGCTGGAGTGGGACGTCGTGCTGCTCGTCGGCTGCAGCGAGGGGCTGCTGCCCATCACCCTGGCGGACACCCCCGAGCGGGTCGAGGAGGAGCGACGCCTCCTCTACGTCGGCATCACCCGGGCCCGCGAGCGGCTCCACCTCAGCTGGTCCGGGTCGCGCAGCCCCGGCGGGAGGTCGACACGCAGCGTCTCGCGCTTCCTGGCCCCCGCCGCCGGCGTCCTGGGGGAGGAGGCCGGGACCGCCCGCCCGCGTCGGTCGCGCGCGTCCCGCTCGGGAGGCACCCGCACCTCACGGACGTGCCGCACCTGCCGGACGATCCTCGACACCGCCGCGGAGCGGAAGGTGGGCCGCTGCGCCGACTGCCCGCCCACCTACGACGAGGGTGTCTTCGAGGCGCTGCGGACCTGGCGCAAGGAGGCGGCGGCCGAGGCCGGCATGCCCGCCTTCGTCGTCTTCACCGACGCCACCCTGACGGCCATCGCCGAGACCGTGCCGGCGGACCAGGGCGCGCTGCGGCGCATCTCGGGGGTGGGCGAGCGCAAGCTGTCCCTGTACGGCGACGCCGTGCTGGGGGTGCTGCGCTCGACCGTCGGCGGCACCGCTGGGAAGGCTTCCACGGCCCCCTCGTCGGAGCCTCCGGGAGACACGCCCGAATAAAGGCGTTGTGCCCCGCCGAAGGGCGGGCTTAGAGTGTCACGTGTCCAGCTCACGGCCTCGCGGCCGTGGGGTCGCGCAGTTCACGGAAGGAGGGTGGAGACCATGGAGATGAGCATCGTCAACCTCGTCGGCGTCTCCGTCGACGGCGCGCGCGCCTCGCTGCTGCCCACCCTCGTGGACGGACTGCGTCCGCGCGCCTTCCGCGCCGTCACGGGCGATGCCCCCGGTGGGTCTGGCTTCGGCCCGACCGCTCGGGGCGGCTTCTCGCCCTCGCTGACCTCTGACCCCACCCTGGACGTGACTTCCGAGCCGACAGGCTAGGCACCCGCCTTCCTGCGTCACCGGCCGCGAGTCCTCGTCCGAGGATCCGCGGCCGTTCTGCTGTCCGCACCGGGAGCCCCTCCCGGTGGACGTCCGGACCGTCCCGTGGATCTGCCTCACTCGCGCCGAGGAGACCGACATGACGATCACCGCAGACCACCGACAGCACCGACACGAGCAGGAAGGAACTGACGTGCCCAGCGCCATGCTCACGCACGCCGAGAACACCCGGGCGCACTGCCTCCGAAGCGTCGCGACGCCGACCGGGCAGACGGAGGACCCCGCCGGGGCGGAGGCCGGCCTGCCGTGCCGGACCAACCCCCCCGACCTGTGGTTCGCCGAGCTGCCGGCCGACGTCGAGGCGGCCAAGTCGCTCTGCGGCCCCTGCCCCGTCCGGGAGGCCTGCCTCGCCGGCGCTCTGGAGCGGGGCGAGCCCTGGGGCGTCTGGGGAGGCCAGCTGCTCCTCCAGGGTGTCGTCGTGCCGCGCAAGCGTCCGCGGGGCCGACCCCGCAAGAACGAGGTCGCGGCCTGAGGCCGACGCCCCGGCCGGGCGTCGACCTCGCGCGCCCACCCCGACCACCGACCACCAGAAGGAACGCATCATGAACCAGCAGATGACCCTGCTCGAGGCGCGGGCCGTGGCCCACGACCGCGAGCGGCAGCTGCGCCGCAGGCCGCGCCGTCGTGCGCACGGCCTCCTGCGCACCCTCCGTCGGCCCGCTCCGGCCCTGGCCGGGCTCGGCCGCCACCGCACGGCCGACGCGTCGGGCACCCGCGCCGCGCAGGTCGCCGCCGCCCGCGGATGACCCGCGGCGTCGCGCCGGCGCACCGACCCGGCCCGAGGGGGCCGTCCCGCACCGGGGACGGCCCCCTCTCGCATGCTCAGGGGTGCCACCGGCACCCGGGGTGCACCGCCCACCGCCGCACGACGACGTGCGGGGCACCCGGCCCCAGCTCGTAGGCGAGCCCCATCGCGACCGGGCGGCCGGCCAGCACGGCGGAGACGAGCAGGAGGACCACCCCCTCGACGGCGCGGGCCATGGCCTCGGGCAGGTCGACGGGGCCGAGCTGCTCGAGCGGGTGCCCCAGGGCCGTGGCCAGCTGGGGCCATGCGGCGTCCCGGTCCCGGCGGTGCAGGTCGAGGCAGTGCAGGCAGGGCCCGCCGAGGCCGACGACGGGGCCGACGAGGGCACGGCGGCCCTGGACGACGACCGGGACCGTCGGGGGGCCCGAGCGCGACACGGCGAGGCCGACGTCGGGCGGCACGACGTGGTGGTGGACGACGACCTGGACCCGACCCTCGGGGTCGGGGTCCCCGCCCCGCAGGGTGCGGCGGAGGCGGGAGGCCAGCGGCCCGGCGCCGAGGACGGCGCACCCCGGGGTCGCCGCGTCGGCGTCCGCCTGCTGCCCGGGCGGCAGGGCCGGCGGGACGCCGGCCAGGGCGACGCCGAGCACCTCCCCGGCACCGGCGTCCTTCCCGTCGACGCGCCGGAGCACCACCGCTCCCGGGCCGACCCCGACCTGCCACCCGCCGTCCGGGCGGGGCAGGACAGGGGCGGAGGAGGCGCGCGGCGGCGCCCGGTCCTCGTGCTCGCGCGGGTCGTCGGCCGTCACCCGGCCAGACTGGCACCGGGTGACGGGGCGCCGGCGTCGTCGTCCACAGGACCGGCGGGGCCTCAGCCCTCGGGGCGGGGGTCGTCGCCCGCGGGGGCACCCCCGTCGTCGCCGGTCCCGGAGCCTCCGGCCGCGCCACGGCCCCCCTCCGGCGTCTCGCCGGAGAGCAGGCGCTCGATGTCCTCGTCGGAGATCGTCATCGCGTCGTCCTGGGAGCGACGGCGCTCGGCATACCCCAGCGGGTCGTCGAGGTCGGTGGCCGTGGGTGCGAGGTCGGGGTGGCCCCACGCCTCGTCGCGGGCCGCCTGGCCGCCCGCGGCCTCGAGGGAGCTCCAGAGGTTGGCGGCGTCGCGCATGCGGCGCGGGCGCAGCTCCAGCCCGACGAGCGAGGCGAAGGTCTTCTCGGCGGGGCCGCCGGTCGCCCGACGGCGCCGCACCGCCTCGGACAGGGCGTCGGCGTGCGGCAGGTGCGGCTCGCTGGCGCGCGCGCTGACGACGTCGACCCAACCTTCGACGAGGGCGAGCAGGGTCTCGAGCCGGGTGAGCGCGGCCTGCTGGGCCGGGCTCGGCTCGACGGCGAAGAGGCCCTCGCCCAGCGCCTCCTGCATGGCCTCGGGGTCCTGCGGATCGGCCGAGCGGACGGCCTCCTCGATGCCCTCGGTGTTGATCGTGATGTCGCGGGCGTACTCCTCCACGGCCGTGAGGAGCTGCGGGCCGAGCCACGGCACGGCGGCGAAGAGCCGCACCCGGGCGGCCTCGCGGACCGCCAGGTAGAGGTGCACCTCGCCGCCGTCGACCTCCAGCCCCTGGGCGAACTCGGCGACGTTGGCCGGCAGCACGGTCACCGACTCGTCGTCCAGCAGGGGGATGCCCACCTCGGTGCCCGACAGGGTCTCGCCGGCGAGGGTCCCGACCGCCTGGCCGACCTGGCCGCCGAACATGCTCGCGCTCATCCGCCGGATCATCGGCTCCATCTGGCCCATGAGCCCGGCCGGGTTCATGCCCGGGGGCAGACCGGGGATCTGGGGGGCGCCCTCCTCGCCGAGGCGGCCCAGCTGCTCCTGCATGGCTGCGCCCATCGCGGCCTGGAGGCCGTGGGCGACGGGGGTGGTCAGCCGCTCCCAGACGGGCAGGGTGGCCTCGACCCACTCGGCGCGGCTCAGCGCACGGGCCGGGCCGTCGGGGCGGGGGAAGTCGGTGACCTGGTCCAGCCACAGCGAGGCGACCTGGACGACCTGCTCGACGTCGCGCCGGGTGGCGTCCCCGATCGAGGCGTCGCCGGAGCCGGCCACGACCTGGCGCGCCACGTCGTGGGCCAGCTCGGAGTTCACGGGGCCGTCGTCACCGCCTCCTCCGCCCAGCAGCATCTCCATCTGGGCGCGCATCTGCTGCACCTGCGCGGGGTCGAGGCTGCCCAGACCCATCGACTCCAGCGCCTCCCTCATCTGCGGGGGCACCGCGCCGCCGAAGAGCGCCTCCAGCGGGTCGGGCTCGTCGTCGGGTCGCTGGCTCGGCGGGTGGTCAGACACGTGGTCGATCCTTCCTGGCAGGGGCTGGTACCTCCAGCCTGCCACTCCTGAGACGATGACGCCCTGCCCGCCCTCACGGCGGGCGGTGGCGCAGCTGCTTACCCATGACAACACCTGGAGGCCACGGTGAGTTCCACGCCCGCCCCGGCCGCCGGCGCCCGCCGGCACGTCGGACCGCTGCGGGTGGCGCTGACCCGCGCCGCCTCCGGACCGGGGTCGACGCTCGCCGACCGGCTGGCGCGCGCGGGCGACCGCGTCGTCGGACTGGACACCCGGGCCGGGACGGCGGCGGACGTCGACTGGCGACCGGGGGACGTGGCGTCCCCGACCGTGGTCGCCGCCCTCGACGACGTCGACGTGCTCGTCCACCTCGTCTGGGAGCACGACCTGGCCGCCGCCCTGCGCGAGCAGCCCGGCGCCCGACGGGTCCGGCTCCTCAGCGAGGCGCGGACCCTCACGACCGCCGCGGCCGCGGCCGGGGTCGGCCACCTGGTGCTCGTCACGAGCGCCATGGTCTACGGCGCCCGCGCCGACAACCCGGTGCCGCTGCCCGACGACAGCCCGTTGCGCACCGAGGACGCCGAGGGCCTGGTCGCCGACCTGCTCGCGGTCGAGGAGGAGACCCGCGCGGTCGCCCGCCTGCTGCCCGGCCTGCGCGTGACGACGGTGCGGCCCGCGGCCCTCGTCGGGCCCGGCGTGGACACGATGATCACCCGCCACTTCGAGGCGCCCCGGCTGCTCACCCTGCGGGGGACGTCGCCGGCCTGGACCTTCTGCCACGCCGAGGACCTCGGGTCCGCCCTCGTCACCGTCGCCCACGAGCCGGTGCCCGCCGAGCTGACCGTGTCGTCCTGGGGGACGCTGACCCAGGCCGAGGTCGAGGAGATCTCCGGGATGCGCCGGGTCGAGCTCTCCGTCCCCGCCGCCCAGGCCGCCGCCGAGCGGCTGCACCGGCTCGGCGTCATCCCCGTGCCGGCGAGCGACCTCGCCTACGTCTCCCACCCGTGGGCCACCGAGCCGACGCTCCTGGCCGCCCACGGCTGGGTCCCCGCCTACGACAACGCCGCCTGCCTCTCGGTCCTGCTCGAGGGCGTGCGCGGCCACCACGCGGTCATGGCCCGCAGGGTCCGCTCCCGCGACGCCGTCGGCGCCGCCGCGGCGGGAGCGGCCAGCGCCGCCGTC
>JASKZT010000296.1 GCA_030145965.1 Ornithinimicrobium sp. | reverse complement strand
CGTCCCGGGTGCCGACCTCGACGGCGTCCACGCCGCCATGGACTACCTCGTGCCGGCCAACCGGGAGGCGCTGGGCGCCGCCCGCGGGATCGACGCCGCGGGCAAGGACGTCGTCATCATCGGCGGCGGCGACACCGGTGCCGACTGCCTGGGCACGGCGCACCGCCACGGCGCCCGCAGCGTCACCCAGCTGGAGATCCTGCCCACGCCTCCGTCGCAGCGACCGGCCCACCAGCCGTGGCCGACCTACCCGATGCTCTACAAGGTGACCGAGGCGCACGAGGAGGGCGGTGACCGCTCCTTCGGGGTCTCGACCACCGGGGTGGTCGGGCAGGACGGCCGGGTGACCGGGGTGCGGCTGGCCGACGCCCGCCTCTCCGGCGGCCGGGTCGAGCTCGTGCCGGGCTCGGAGCGGGAGATCCCCGCCCAGCTGGTGCTCCTCGCGATGGGCTTCGTCGGGCCGGACGAGAGCGCCGCCCCGGCCGGTGCGCTCCCCCGCACGGACCGCAACACCTACGAGCGCGACGGCTCCTACGCCACGCCGCTCGAGGGCGTCTTCGCAGCAGGGGACTGCGGCCGCGGCCAGTCGCTCATCGTCTGGGCCATCGCCGAGGGGCGGGCCGCCGCCGCCGCGGTCGACCGCTACCTCACGGGCTCGACCACCCTGCCGGCGCCGGTCCGCCCCACCGACCGGCCGCTGAGCGTCTGACGTGGGTGGAGAGGGGCCGGGCCGTAGACTCGCCGCCATGGACGCCCAGCCTCTCGACCCGGGTCACGTCTCCCCCGGCGCGGCTCCCTGGCGGCTCGAGCTCGCCGGGGCGGTGGTGCACAAGCTGAGCGTCTCCGACATGGACAACAACGTCTACCTGGTCACCTGCACGGCGACCGGCGAGCGTCTCCTCGTCGACGCGGCCGACGACGCCGGCCGGATCCTGGAGCTCCTGCGCGGGACGGGGACCGGCACGACGCTGGGCCAGGTGGTGACCACCCACCAGCACTGGGACCACCACCGGGCGCTGGCCGAGGTGGTCGGGGAGACGGGCGCCACGACGCTGGCCGGTGCCGCCGACGCGGACGCGCTGCCGGTGCCGGTCGACCGCCGGCTCGAGGACGGGGACACGGTCGCTGTCGGCGACCTGCGGCTGGACGTCGTCGGGCTGCGCGGGCACACACCGGGCTCGGTGGCGCTCGCGCTCACGACGAGCGGCGACGTGCCGCGCACCGTCCTGCTCACCGGCGACAGCCTCTTCCCCGGCGGCCCCGGCAGGACGGCCGACGAGGCCGCCTTCACCTCACTCATGGACGACCTCGAGGAGAGGGTCTTCGCCGTCCACGGCGACGACGCCCTCGTCCTGCCCGGGCACGGCGACAACACCGTGCTCGGCCGGGAGCGCCCGCAGCTGGGCGCCTGGCGGGCCCGCGGCTGGTGACCGCCTCACCCACCGCCCCCGCCACGCGGCCGGGGGCCAACCCGGTCGTGCTCGTCCTGCTGGCGGTCGCCTCGGTGCAGCTCGGCGGCGCGCTGGCCGCCACGCTCCTGCCGCTCGTCGGCGTGGTCGGGTCGGTCGCCCTGCGCCTGACCCTGGCCGCGCTCATGCTCTGCGCCGTCGTGCGACCGCGGCTGCGCGGACGGAGCCGTGCCGACTGGGGCGTCGTCCTGCTCTTCTCCCTCGCCCTCACCGCGATGAACCTCACCTTCTACGGCAGCCTCACCCGGCTGCCCATCGGCGTGGCCGTGACGGTCGAGTTCCTCGGCCCGCTCGCGCTCGCCGCCGTCCTGTCCCGCCGGGTCCGGGACCTCGCGGCGGTCGGCGCCGCGCTGGTCGGTGTGGTCCTCATCTCCGAGGCGCTGACGACCCCCTGGGGCGACCTCGACCTCGTCGGGATCGGCCTGGCCGCGGCGGCCGGCGCGTGCTGGGCCGCCTACATCGTGCTGAGCCGGCGCACCGGGGCGCGCTTCGAGGGTCTGGACGGCATCGCGCTGTGCATGCTCATCGGCTCGGTCCTCACCCTGCCGGTCGGCCTCGTCACGGCCGGCTCGGCCCTCTGGGAGCCGGAGGCGCTGGCCCGCGGGCTGGGCATCGCCCTGCTCTCCTCGGCGATCCCCTACAGCCTGGAGCTGGTGGCCCTGCGCCGGCTGGCCGCGGGCACCTTCGGGGTGCTGCTCAGCCTGGAGCCGGCAGCGGCCGCGCTGGCCGGGCTGCTCGTGCTCGGCCAGGTGCTGGGCGGCGTGCAGGTGGCCGGCATGGCCCTCGTCGTGCTGGCCAGCGTCCTCGTGCTCGGCCGCTCGGCCCCGGGGACGCCGGCGGCGAGGACGGGAGGGGCTGACGGCGCCGACCCGGGCGACGGCGGCCATCCCCCGACCGGCGCCTGAGCGCCGGCCGGGTCCGGCTCAGCGCTTCTCGCGCGGCTCCTCGCCCTCGGGCCTGGCGCCGGAGCGGGCCGAACGGGGGGACTCGCGGCGGGTCTCCCGGGTCTCCCCGGCCTCGCGGTGGTGCTGGGTCTCGCCGAAGAGGCTGACGTCGTCGAGGTGCAGGCGGTCCTGCCCCTCGCCCGTGCCGTCGTCCCCACCGCTGCGGCGGTCGCTGCGCGTCTTGGCGAGGCTGGCGACCGCCGTGACGCCCAGGATGACGACGATGGCGCCGAGGGAGAACCAGATGGGCACGTCCCACACCGGCACGTGCTCACCGCCGTTGATGAAGGACAGCTCGTTCTCGTGCAGGGCGTGCAGGATGAGCTTGACCCCGATGAAGGCGAGCAGCACGGACAGGCCCAGGCCCAGGTAGACGAGGCGCTTGAGCAGGTCGCCCAGGAGGAAGTAGAGCTGGCGCAGGCCCATGAGCGCGAAGACGTTGGCCATGAGCACCAGGTAGGGCTCCTGGGTGAGGCCGAAGATCGCCGGGATGGAGTCGAGCGCGAAGAGCAGGTCGGTCGTGCCGAGCGCCAGGATGACGATGAACATCGGGGTGAGGACGCGCTTGCCGTTCTCGACGACGCGCAGCTTGGTGCCGCCGTCCCACGACTGGGTGACGGGGAAGCGCTTCTCGATGGTGCGCAGGAGGGCGTTCTCCTGGAACTCCTCGTCCTCGTCGTCCCCGTGGCCGATGTTCTCCCGGGCCAGCTTGACGGCGGTGTAGATGAGGAAGGCGCCGAAGAGGTAGAAGACCCAGGACCACTGGTTGATCGCCGCGGCCCCGACGAGGATGAAGATGGCGCGCATGACCAGCGCCATGACGATGCCGACCATGAGCGCGAACTGCTGGTACTTCCTCGGCACGCCGAACTTGGCCATGATGATGAGGAAGATGAAGAGGTTGTCGATCGACAGCGAGTACTCGGTCAGCCACCCGGCGAAGAACTCCCCGGCCAGCTGGCCCCCCTGGGTGACCAGGACACCGATGCCGAAGAGGACGGCCAGGCCGACGTAGATCGACAGGGCGACGGAGACCTCGCGGCGGGACGGCTCGTGCGGCCGCCGGCCCAGGACCACGAGGTCGAAGGCGAAGATCAGGGTGACGAGGACGAGGGTGGTGACCCACACCCAGGCGGGCACGGTCATGCATGCACCTTCCGGTCAGTTCTGCGGACCGGAGGTCTCTCCCGCACGCAGACCCGAGGGGCTCTGGCCGGTGCCGGCTCCCCGGGTCCGGGCCGCTGCGCGGACCGGACCGTCCTGACGAGGATGCCGCCGGGGATACTCCCCTCCGATGGACGCCTTCCATTCTCGCACAGGGGGACCGCCGCAGCGCCCCCTGCGCGACGCGTCGTCAGCCGGTCGCCTCGCGCATCTGGCGCAGCTCCTTCTTCAGGTCCCCGATCTCGTCGCGCAGCCGCGCCGCGAGCTCGAAGTGCAGGTCGGTCGCCGCCTGGTGCATCTGGTCGGTGAGCTCGTGGATGAGCTGGGCCAGCTCCGTGGCGGGCAGGTCGTCGGTGGAGCGGCGGTCGATGACCGTCGTGCCGACGGCGGCGGCCGCGCCCCGGCCCCGACCCTTGCCGCGGCTCTGCCTCCGGCCGCTGCCCATGAGGGCCTCGGTGTCGGCGTCCTCGCGCTCGAGCAGGTCGGTGATGTCGGCGATCTTCTTGCGCAGCGGGGTCGGGTCGATGCCGTGCTCGGCGTTGTAGGCGAGCTGCTTGTCCCGCCGCCGGTTCGTCTCCTCGATCGCCTGCTGCATGGAGGGGGTGACGGTGTCGGCGTACATGTGCACCTGGCCCGAGACGTTGCGCGCCGCGCGCCCGATCGTCTGGATGAGCGAGCGGGTCGAGCGCAGGAAGCCCTCCTTGTCGGCGTCGAGGATGCT
>JASKZT010000270.1 GCA_030145965.1 Ornithinimicrobium sp. | reverse complement strand
CGGCCCGTCAGGGCGCGGCGGCGGTGGAGCGGCGCAGGATGAGCTCGGGCTCGAAGAGGTACTCGCGGTGCTCGACCCGCTCCCCCGCGATCTCCTCCAGGACGGCCGTGACGGCGGCCTCGGCCATCGCGTTGACGTCCATCCGGACCGTGGTCAGCGGCGGGTCGATGAAGGACATGAACGGCACGTCGTCGCCGCCGATGACCGACAGGTCCTCCGGCACGCGCAGCCCCAGGTGGGTCGCGGCCCGCAGCACCCCGAGCGCCATGACGTCGGAGGCGGCGATGACCGCCGTCGCGCCGGCCTCGACGAGCTGGCGCGCGGCCGCGGCGCCGCCCTCGACGGTGAAGAGCGTCGTGGCCACCATCGTGTCCAGGTCCACGCCGGGGACGTCGGCCATCGACTCCAGGAAGCCGGCGATCCGCCGCTGCACCGGCACGTAGCGCGCCGGACCGGTCGCGAACCCGATGCGGGTGTGGCCCAGGTCGCGCAGGTGCCGCACGGCCACCCGCATCGCGGCGACGTCGTCGTGGGAGACGAAGGTCGCGTCGACGCCGTCGCGGTAGCCGTTGACCAGGGCGATGGGCAGGCCGCGCCGGCGCAGCTCGGCATACCGGTCGGTGCTGGCGCGGGTGTCGGCGTGGAAGCCGCTGACGAAGACGATGCCCGAGACCCCGCGGGCGAGCAGCATCTGGACGTACTCGTCCTCGTGCACCCCGCCCGGGGTCTGGGTGCACAGCACCGGGGTGTAGCCGCCGGCCGCCAGCTGGTTCTCGATGACCTGGGCGAACATCGGGAAGACGGGGTTGCTCAGCTCGGGCACGACCAGGCCGATGAGCCCGGCGCTGCTGCGCTTGAGCTTGCTCGGGCGCTCGTACCCGAGGACGTCCAGGGCCGTGAGCACGGCCTGTCGGGTGGCGGCGGCGACCCCCGGCTTGTCGTTGAGGACGCGGCTCACCGTGGCCTCGCTGACCCCGGCGTAGGCGGCGAGGTCGGCCAGGCGGCCCCGGCTCGCGGGGGTGGGGGTCGTCGTCACTTCACCGATCCGCTGGTCAGCCCGCCGATGAGCTGCTTCTGCAGGCCGAGGTAGACCAGCACGGGCGGGATGGAGGCGATGAGCGCGCCGGCGCAGAACATCCCGAAGTAGGCGTTGCGGTCGGCGAGGTTGAGCGAGTAGAGGCCGATGCCGAGCGTGCGCACGTCCTGGGAGAGCAGGAAGATGCTGGCCAGCATGAACTCGCCCCAGAGCGTGACGAAGGCGAGGATGCCGACGGTCGCCAGGATGGGGGCGACGAGGCGCAGGGTCATCGTGAAGAAGATCCGCGCGTGGCTGGCGCCGTCCATCTTGGCCGCCTCGTCCATCTCCTTGGGGATGGTGTCGAAGTAGCCCTTGAGCAGCCAGACGTTGGCGCCCATCGCCCCGCCCAGGTAGACGAGCAGCAGGCCCCAGAGGGTGTTCAGGCCGATGCCCGGCAGCACCTCGCCCAGGCGCAGGAACATGATGTACAGCGCCGGGAAGGCGAGCAGCGCGGGGAACATCTGGGCCAGCAGCAGCGCCATGAGCCCGGGCCGGCGACCGGCCCACCGCAGCCGCGAGAACGCGTACGCCGCGAGCGCGCCGATGAAGACCTGGAAGAGCGTGCCGAGCCCGGCGACGAGGAGGGAGTTCTGGAACCACGTCCAGAACGGGAAGGTCGTGGACTCGAAGAGGCGCGTGAAGTTGCGCATCGAGAAGTGCTGTGGGATCGGCGAGGAGGCGCTCAGGGTGCCGGCCGGATTGAGCGCGGCCGAGAGGATGAAGAGCACCGGGAAGAGCGCCCAGACCAGGACGATGACGGCCAGCACGTGGCGCCACCAGACCCCGGACCGGCGGCGCCCCGCGGGGCGCGTGGGGCGGGACTTCTGGACGACGGGGTCGGCGGAGACCGCGGGGGTCGCGGCGGTGGGCTGCGTCATCTCAGTTCACCTCCTCGAGGGCGTTGGACTGGCGGAAGCCGAGGTAGCTGATGATCGCGACCAGGCCGAAGATGACGATGCTCACGGCCGAGGCGAGGCCGATGTTGGGCTGCCCCGACTCCAGCGCGATCCGGTAGGCGAAGTTGATGAGCAGGTCGGTGTTGCCGACCAGGCTGTTGCCCGAGTCGAACGGCCCGCCCCGCGTCACCAGGTAGATGAGCGTGAAGTTGTTGAAGTTGAAGGCGAAGCTGGCCACGAGCAGCGGGCCGACGGCCACGAGCAGCAGCGGCATGGTCACCGAGAGCAGGGTCCTGATCGGCCCGGCCCCGTCGACGGCGGCCGCCTCCTTGACGTCCTGCGGGATCGACTGCAGCGCGCCGGTGCAGATGAGGAACATGTAGGGGAAGCCCAGCCACAGGTTGGTGATGAGCAGGGCCAGCCGTGCCGCCCAGGGGTCGCCGAGCCAGTTGACGTTGAGCCCCGTCACCTCGTTGATCAGCCCGAACTGCTGGTTGAACATCGCCGCCCAGATGAGGCCGGTGACGAAGATCGGCAGCGCGTAGGGCAGGACGAGCAGCGAGCGGTAGATCGCCTTGCCCTTGAGCCGCGGGTCGTTGAAGAGCAGCGCGAGCAGCATGCCCAGGACGAACGTGCTCGCCACGCTCAGCAGCGGGAAGGCGAGGTTCCACAGGAAGATCTTGAGGAAGCCGCCGCGGAAGGAGGGGTCGGTGAAGATCGTCGCGAAGTTGTCGAAGCCGACGTTCTCCGTCCACCCGGCCGGCAGCACCGCGCCCTGGCCGTCCTCGGGGACGAAGTTGCCGTCCTGGGCGACGTAGCGCTTGCCCTCGGCCGTCGTCATGACGTCGGCGTCCTCGTCGTAGGAGATCGTCGAGCGCCCGACGAAGGCCTGGGAGGTGGTCGCGGCCTTGACCGCGCTGCCCTCCTCCCCGACCGGGACCGCGAACTCGGTGACCTCCTGCGAGCGCTGGTTTGCCTCCATGAGGTTGAGCACCCGGTAGCCCGGCGCGGTCTCGACCGTGCCGTTGCCCCGCAGCACCACGCCCTCGGCGGGCAGCGGCTCCAGGCCCTCCTCCGTGCCGACGAAGAGGGTGGTGCCGTCCTCGGCCACGTTGCCGCTGTCGGCGCCGGCGTCCTCCCCGAGCTCGCCGGCGTCCTCGGCCGGCGGCACGGTGAGGAGGAGGGACAGCTCGCCGGTCTCGATCGGCTCGCCCTCCGGCACCGCGACCGACATCCCGTAGCGCGGGGCGTCGGGGTCCTGGCGCACGGACTGCGCCTGGATGGCCGCGACGGCCTCCTCCTTGGACAGCGTGTGGCCGTCGCCGTAGTTGGTGAAGGCGGTGGCGGCCGTGTAGACGATCGGCCAGATCTGGAAGAGCAGGAGCAGGACCAGCCCCGGGAAGAGGTACTTCGCCGGCACCGCGCGCCGGGTGGAGTAGACGACCAGGGCGCCCATGGCGATGAACGCCGCGACGATGACGATGACCCAGGCGCC
>JASKZT010000255.1 GCA_030145965.1 Ornithinimicrobium sp. | reverse complement strand
GTCGTCTCGTAGACGGTGCCGGTGTAGTAGTCCAGGCCGCGGGCGATGGAGAAGTTGAGGCAGTAGTCGCTCTCCGGGACGCCCATGGCGCGCACGAGGGCCAGGACCTCGCGCAGCTCGGCGACCCCCTCGGCCAGGGCCGCGCTCCCCCGCGAGCCCGCCTCGACGTCGGCCAGGCGGGCCAGCGCGTCCTCGTGCCCGGTGGAGCGCACCTGGACGAAGGCGAGGATCTGCTCGACGACCTCGGGCGCGAGGCCGAAGCCCTCCCCCGTCAGCGTCGTGCGCAGGTGGTCGGCGCCGCGCTTGTCGAGCTTGTCGACCTCGCGCAGCACCGCCGCCTGCTGGTCGGGGTCGCCGATGCCCAGGTCCTCGTAGAACCCGCGCAGCAGCTTGCGGTTGTTGACCTGGATCGTGAACGGGCCGATGGCCAGGTCGGTGAAGATCGCGTGGATGACGGCCGGGCACTCGGCGTCGTGGCGCACCGACAGCTCGTCCTTGCCGATGATGTCCACGTCGCACTGGTAGAACTCGCGGAACCGGCCCCGCTGCGGGCGCTCGCCCCGGTAGACCCGCTGCATCTGGTAGCGGCGGAAGGGGAAGGTGAGCTGGTGCTCGTGCTCGGCCACGTAGCGCGCCAGCGGCACGGTGAGGTCGAAGCGCAGCGCCATCTCCGGCAGCGCGGCGGCGTCCGCGCCCGGCTCGCGCCCCTTGTCCAGCGCGCCGGTCGACTGCACGAAGTAGACCTGGCGCTCGGTCTCCCCGCCGGTCTTGGTCAGCAGCACGTCGGAGCGCTCGAAGACGGGCGTCTCGACCGGCAGGAAGCCGAACCGCTCGTAGCCGGAGCGGATCGCGTCCAGCATGCGCTGGAAGGCGACCTGCTCGGCGGGGAGCAGCTCGAGGACACCGGACGGCGTGCGGGGGGTGATCACCGGGCGAGTGTATCGAGGCCGGTACGGCGCCTCTTCACCCTTCCGGCGCCCACAGCCGGTGGTAGGCGTTGACCGCCTGCTGCCCGCCCAGGTGGGCGTAGAGGACGGTCGAGCCGCGCGGGATGTCGCCGTCCTTGACGAGGTCGACCAGCCCGGCGAGCGACTTGCCCTCGTAGACCGGGTCGGTGATCATCGCCTCCAGCTGCGCCCCGAGCGCCATGGCCTCCATCGTGGAGTCGACCGGGATGCCGTAGAGGTCGCCGGCCCAGCCCTCGAGCACCTGGATCTCGTCCTCGCGCAGGTCCCGGCCCAGCTCGATGAGCCCGGCGGTGTGGCGGGCGATGCGGTCGACCTGGTCGCGGGTCTTCTCGATCGTGGCCGAGGCGTCGATGCCGATGACGCGGCGGCGCACGCCGGTGAGCTCCTCGAGCGCGGCGAACCCCGCGATCATCCCCGCGTGCGTGGACCCGGTGACCGTGCAGACCACGACCGTGTCGAAGAAGACGCCCAGCTGCTTCTCCTGCTCGGCGACCTCGAAGGCCCAGCTCGCGAAGCCCAGACCGCCGAGCGGGTGCTCCGAGGCTCCGGCCGGGATCGCGTAGGGCGTGCCGCCGGCCTCCTCGACCTCCTGCAGCGCCTGCTTCCACGAGTCGCGGATGCCGATGTCGAAGCCGGCGTCGTCGAGGCGCGAGTCGGCGCCCATCATCCGGGAGAGCAGGATGTTGCCCACCTTGTCGTTCACCGGGTCCTCCCACGGCACCCACCTCTCCTGGACCAGCCGGCACCGCATGCCCAGGTGCGCGGCCACGGCGGCCACCTGGCGGGTGTGGTTGGACTGGTAGCCGCCGATCGAGACCAGCGTGTCGGCGCCGGAGGCGAGCACGTCCGGGACGATGTACTCCAGCTTGCGGACCTTGTTGCCGCCGTAGGCGAGCCCGCTGCTGACGTCCTCGCGCTTGGCCCAGACCTGGGCGCCGCCCAGGTGCTGGGAGAGCCGGCGCAGGTGGTGCACCGGGCTGGGCCCGAAGGTGAGCGGGTATCGGGGGAACTCGGAGAGCTTCATCGGTCGGTCCTCGCTGCGGGGTGGTGGGGGTCGGTCGTCGGGGACGGGTCCAGCAGGTCCTGCAGGGTGCGCCAGACCCGGTCGCTCGCGGCGGCCGCGCCCTCGGCGTCGCCCGCGCGGCAGCGGGCGACGAGGTCGGCGTGCAGGGCCACGGAGTCGCGCCCGGCGTGGGTGCCGAAGCGGACCCGCTCCAGGCGCCGCACGACCGGGGTGAACTGCTCGAGGACCGTGCGCAGCGCGCTGTTGCCGCAGGCCCGGACCGGGACGTCGTGCAGCTCGTCGTCGGCGGCGAGCGCAGCGTCGACGTCCCCGACGGCCAGGGCCGCCTCGAAACGGGCGTTGGCCTCCTCCATGCCCGCCAGGTCGTCCCCCGTCAGCCGGGGGACGGCCGTCGTCACCGCGAGGCGGTGCATCGAGGCGACGACCGCCTGGGCGTCACGGACGTCGTCGACGTCGATCTGCGCCACCACGGTCGAGCGGCCGGGCACGGCGCTGACCAGGCCGGAGGAGGCCAGGCGCAGCACGGCCTCGCGGACCGGCGTGCGGCTGACGCCGAGCCGGGCGGCGAGGTCCCCGTCGCGCAGCACCTCTCCGGGGCCGAGGCTGCCGTCGACGATCGCGTCGCGCAGCCGGGCGTAGACG
>JASKZT010000243.1 GCA_030145965.1 Ornithinimicrobium sp. | reverse complement strand
CCCGAGGCCGTCCGATGGGGGATGGAGCACGGGCTCGACGTCGCCCTCTGACCCACCGGGTGGGCGGTCGACGTCGGCGCGGGCGACGTGCAGCACAGGTGCACAGAAGTGCTGTGAATGTGACCTGCGCCACAGCCGGGGCCGCCACCGCACGCTAGGTTCCCGGGAGCGGGCATTACCACGACGGGGTGACACTCCGACACCACAACCTCGGTGAGCTCGTTCCCGCCCACGTCCCTCGACCTGGGCACGGGGCATCGGCACGACGTCCGTGACACCTCGGTGTGGACGGCCGCAGGACGGCGCTCCCTCCCCGACGACGCGGAGGGGGCGCCGTTCCTCAGCCTCGCCCCCGCGCGTCCACCCAGGTGCAGCCCACCGAGAGGACCGACGATGACGCGAGCCAGGTCATACCTGCCCAGGAGCACCGGTCGTGCGGACCCGCCGTGCTGACCCGGGTCGCCGACGGCGTGCTCGTCCACCGCAGCGAGCTGCTCGCCAACAACACCGTCGTGGTGCAGGCGGGGGCCGGCGTGCTGCTGGTCGACCCGGGCCTGACCGTGGCGGAGCTGACCTGCCTGGCGGAGGACCTGCGCAGGTCGGGTAGGACCGTCGTGGCGGGCTTCGCCACCCACCCGGACTGGGACCACGTGCTGTGGCACCCCGCGCTGGGTGACCCCTGCCGCTGGGGGACGGCGCGCTGCGCCGCCGAGATGCACACCGTCCGCGCGGCGCCCGACTGGCGCGAGCGTGCGGCGGAGGGGCTACCTGCGGAGATCGCCGAGGACGTCCCGCTGGACCTCTTCGGCCTGCTGACCGGCCTGCCCGACGGGGCGACCCACCTGCCGTGGGACGGGCCGCCCGTCCGGGTCGTCGAGCACCCCGCGCACTCCCCCGGTCACGCCGCGCTGCTGGTCGAGGACAGCGGCGTGCTCGTCGCCGGCGACATGCTCTCGGACGTCCTCGTGCCGATGCTCGACGTCCACCGCCCCGGGGAGGACCCGCTGGCGCGCTACCTCGTCGGCCTGCGGCGGCTCGAGGAGATCCTCCCCGACGTCGACGTCCTGGTGCCCGGGCACGGGTCGGTCGCCGACGCCCGCGCCGCACGGGCCCGGGTCGACCTGGACCTCGCCTACCTCGAGGCCCTGCGGGAGGGCCGGGCGCCCGACGACCCCCGGATCGGCCCGGCGGCCGCGCCGGGCTGGGAGTGGGTCGCCGACCTGCACGAGGGCCAGGCGCGGCGCCACGGCCCGCAGGCGCCGGTCGAGGGGTAGCCCGGCGCGACCTCAGCGGCGGGCCTATGCCGAGCCCCTGCCGCTCGTGACGTCCGGAGCCCCGTGGGAGGCGACCGCGGAGCGGAGCATCGTGAGCTGGTTGATCTCGGACAGGTTCTCGGCGAGCTCGAGGTAGAGCCAGGCGGCGACGAGACCGAGCGGTCGCGGCTCCGGCCTGGCCCACGGCACGAGCCGGTCGAGGTCGTCCGTCTCGAGCACGACGAACTCGGTCGCGAAGCGCCGCTCGATGGCGAGCTGCTGCTGGAGCGGTGCGGAGGTCGAAGGTGGTCACGGGGCGATCCAGCCATCACCCGGCTCCCGCCGCGGGCGTCCTTCTGTGCACGATCGCCCCGTCACGCCAGCCCCACCGCCCGGGCGCCCGTCTCCCGCGCCGACCGCAGGGCGTCGCCGATCGGGACGCCCGCGACATCGACGGCCCAGCGCACGCCGTCGGCGAGCGTGCGGGTGCTGCCCGCGATGACGCCGCTGCCGACCAGGCGCGCCACGCCGTCGGCCACCTCCACCTGCTGCCCACCGAGCAGGTGGGAGCCCTCTGGCAGGCCGGTGGCCGGCGTGCTGTCCGACACCAGCGCGACCGCGTCCGGGCCGAGGGTCTCGAACACCATGCGCACCACCTCCGGCGCCACGTGGACCCCGTCCGCGATGAGCTCCACGACGGCATCACCCGCCGCGGCGGCCCGCAGCGCCGCCGCCACGGGCCCGCCGCTGCGGTGGTGGAACGCCGGCATCCCGTTGAACAGGTGCGTGACCAGGGCCGGGGCGCCCTGAAGGTCGGCGATCTCGCGGAGCCGCGCCGAGACCACGGCCGCGTCGGCGTCCGTGTGACCGACGGCCGGGCGCACCCCCAGCCGCACGCAGGCGCGGACCAGCTGGGCGGCACCGGGGAGCTCGGGCGCGAAGGTCAGGTGGCGTATGGCGCGGGGCACGCCGGCGTCCCGCGCGAGCGCGACCAGCCGCTCGACGAGGTCCGGGTCGGGATGCCGCAGCGCGCCGAGGTCGTGCGCGCCACGCCGTGCCGGTGAGAGGAACGGCCCCTCGAGGTGGATGCCGGCGACCGTGCCGTCGAGGACGAGCGGCAGCAGGCGGCCGACCCGCTCCTCCAGCTGCGCAGGGAGGGCGGAGACGAGGCTGGCCACGACGGACCGGGTGCCTCCCCGGGCGAGGTGCCGGACGGCCTCGCGAGAGCCTGCCGCGCTGAGGCCGAACTCGTGACCCGCTGCACCGTGGCAGTGGATGTCGACCAGCCCGTCGACGACAGCGGCGTTCGTGTCGTCCACCTCGCCTCCCTCTCCTCGACGCCGTTCATCGCACCGGCGGAACGCGGTCCGTGGGCCAGGGTCGAGGGCTATCCTCGGCGGCATGACGAAGGCCGGTGCGCCTGTGCCCTTCGAGGTCTACCAGACCGGCACCTTCCTGCACGGCACGAAGGCGGACCTGGCGGTCGGCGACGTGCTCGTCCCGGGCCGCGAGTCCAACTTCGAGACCGGTCGGGTGATGAGGTACGTCTACTTCACCGAGACCCTCGACGCGGCGACCTGGGGTGCCGAGCTCGCGGTCGGTCAGGGCCGCGGGCGCATCTACCTCGTCGAGCCGACCGGCGACTACGAGGACGACCCCAACGTCACGGACAAGAGGTTCCCCGGCAACCCGACCCGCTCCTACCGGAGCCGTCTGCCGCTGCGTGTCGTGGGCGAGCTCGTCGACTGGGTGGGCCACCCGCCCGAACGGCTGCAGGCCATGCGCGACGGCCTCGCGGCGATGCAGCAGCGGGGCGAGGCGACGATCGAGGACTGACGCGTGCCGGCCGGCCGGTGACCGCGGACGGGTGCTCCGGCGGACCTCGACGGGCTACGTCTGCAGGTGGCCGACGACGGCCGTCAGGGCCGCACGCACCCCGGTGCGGAGCGCGGTCGGGACGTCGTCGGGAAGGAACATCGGCGAGTGGTTGCCGGCGACCCCCGCCTCCACCGACTCGGCCCTGTGCCCGCCGAAGAACCAGTAGGTGTAGGGCACGCCGATCGCGTCGCCGAAGCGGCCGACGTCCTCCGAGC
>JASKZT010000210.1 GCA_030145965.1 Ornithinimicrobium sp. | reverse complement strand
GCCTACCTGCTGATCCTCTTCGGGATCGTCGACGGGTGGGTGCTGTGGAAGCGCACCAAGGCCCGCTTCGTCGAGGCCTTCGGTCACGAGCCCGGACGGGGCTCGGCGTGGTACGTCGTGCTCCGCTCCTTCCAGATGCGGGTCTCCCGCGTGCCCCGCCCGGCCGTCGCCCGCGGCGACGAGCTGCGCCGGCACTGACCGCTCCGGCCCGCCGCGCCGACGGCCGGGGTCGGGCCGCTCAGTCCGAGGGGCTGAGGCTCATCGGCCCGTAGACGACGTCCTCGCCACGCCGCAGGGTCACCGCCTGCACGCCGGCGTCGGCCAGCGTCGGCCACTCCTGGGAGAGCCACCCCTCGGCGTCCGCCTGCGTCGGGAAGGCCACCGCCGACAGGCCGAGGTCGCCGACCGCGTCGCCGTCGCTGTTCTCATAGCTCCAGGTGTAGGTCTCGCTCATGCCACCACCGTAGGCGCGTCCCCTGACCGTGTCCTCCCGCCCGGCTCGCGGGGCGACCACGCTCGGCCGCCAGGACGCCTCTGGCTATGCTGGGCCGCAGGCGCGGTCACGGCCCGCCGCGCCTCCCCGGTGAGACCCCAAGGAGACCCTTGATGACCGCGACCCTGGTGCTCGGCGGCCCGTGCAGCGGTCGGTCACGGCACGCCGAGGCGTTGCTCGCCCGGCACCCGCAGGTCACGTTCGTGACAACCCACGCCCACCCCGACCCGGAGGCCGACCCCGAGCTGTCCGAACGGGTCCGGCTCCAGCAGGAGCGCCGGCCCGCGGGATGGCGCACCGTGGAGACCCTCGACCTCACGCGGGCCCTGCTCGGCTCCCGCCATCCGGTCGTCATCGACGACCTCGGCGGCTGGCTCCGGGGCGTGCTCGGCCCCCACCCTGTCACCGAGGGCCTGGAGGAGGTGCGGAGCAGGGTCGAGGAACGCCTGGACGAGCTCAGCGTCGCCCTGCGGGCGGTGCCCTTCGACGTCGTCACCGTCTCCCACGACCCGTCCTCGCCGCGGCTGCCCGAGGACCCGGCCGAGCGCCTCTACGCCGAGCTGCTCTCCCGGGTCAACCAGCGGGTCTCCGCCGCCTCCGCCCGGGTGCTCGTCATCGTCGGCGGTCGCGTCGTCGACCTCAGCGACGCGCCGCTCCTCGGCAGCGTCTGAGCCCGACGGGCCCGGACGCCGGTCGCGGCGCCGGCGCGCGCCTCAGGAGCTGGCGCCGCCCATCACGAACGGCGGCTTGCGCACCTCGGCCGGCACGGACCGGCCGCGCACGTCGATCGTCACCGCGGTGCCCTCGGCGACGCCGCGGTCCAGCAGCGCCAGCGCGATGCCCTGCCGCAGCGTCGGGGAGAAGGTGCCCGAGGTGACCTCGCCCACGACGGCGCCCTCCGCGTCGAGCACGGCGCAGCCGGCCCGCGGGATGCCGCGCCCCGTCACCAGCAGGCCGGTCGAGACCCTGCTCTCCTTGGCCTCGCGCTGGGCGCTCAGCGCCTCCTTGCCCCAGAACGTCTCCTTGCCCCAGCCCACGGCCCAGCCCGCTCGCGCCATGACCGGGGTGATCCGCGGCGACAGGTCGTTGCCGTGCAGCGGATAGCCCATCTCGGTGCGCAGGGTGTCGCGCGCGCCCAGGCCGCAGGGCAGTCCGCCGACCGGCTCCATCGCCGCCACGAGCGCGTCCCACACGGCGAGGGCGTCCTCGGCGCCGGAGACGATCTCGTAGCCGCGCTCGCCGGTGTAGCCGGTGCGGCACACGGTCACCGGGCGGCCCTGCCACTCGGTGTCCACGAAGCTCATGTAGGCGTGCCCGGTCGGCAGGCCGAGCGCCTCGAGCACCTCGTCGGCGCGCGGCCCCTGCAGCGCCAGGATCGCGTGGTCGCCGTGGGTGCTCTCCACCCCGACCCCCTCGGGGGCGGCCTCCTGCAGGCGGCGCACGACCTCGGCGGTGTTGGCGGCGTTGGGGATCAGCAGGACGTCCTGGTCGGAGCGCAGGTAGGCGATGAGGTCGTCGACCACGCCCCCGTCCTCGGCGCAGGCCATCGTGTACTGCGCCCTGCCGGGCTGGATGCGACCGAGGTCGTTGGTCAGGCAGCGGTCGAGGAAGTCGCGCGCACCGGGGCCCGTGACCCGGGCGGTCCCGAGGTGGGAGACGTCGAACAGGCCGGCCCGCTCACGCACCGCGGTGTGCTCGGCGACGACGCCACCACCGGGGTACTCGATCGGCATGGACCAACCGCCGAAGTCGGCCATCTTGGCCCCCAGCGCCTCGTGGCGGTCGTGCAGGGGGGACCTACGCGTGGTGGAGTCGCTCATGTCCGTCACCCTAGCCAGTGGGCCCGTGGCATACGCTCGAGGGCGGAAACGATCACGGCCCCCGGACGAAGGACGTCTACTCATGCCCGCGAGCACGCCCACCGCACTCCAGCTCACCGACCGGTCCCCCGCCGCGGTGGAGGCCGACGCCCTTGTCGTCGCGGCCACCCGCGCGGGTGAGCGCGTCACCCTCGTGAGCGACCACGGTCTGGACGCGGAGACCGCCGCCCACCTCGAGGACGCGCTGAGCGCGGTGGGGGCCGAGGCCTCGGCCGAGGAGGCCGTCCGCCTGACCGGCGTGCCCGGGGTCTCCGCCCCCCTCGTCGTCGTCGTCGGCCTCTCCTCAGGCCCGGCGAGCCGGG
>JASKZT010000193.1 GCA_030145965.1 Ornithinimicrobium sp. | reverse complement strand
CAGGGCCTGTAGCTCAGCTGGTAGAGCGCCGCGTTTACACCGCGTAGGTCGTCGGTTCGAGCCCGGCCGGGCCCACGTGGACAACAGCAGAGCGGACACCGCAGGACCCCCGCGCGCCGACGCCGCGGCGCGGCGTACGCCGACGCTGGGCGAGGTCGTGGCCGTGCTCGAGGAGCTCTACCCCACCGCCACCGCGCAGTCGTGGGACCGCGTCGGCCTCGTCGCCGGCGACCCCCAGCAGCCGGTCTCGCGCATCCTCCTCGCCGTCGACCCGACCCTGGACGTCATCGGCGAGGCGGTCCGGACCGGGGCCGACCTCGTCCTCACCCACCACCCGCTCCTGCTGCGGGGCATCCACTCCGTCGCGACCACGAGCGCCAAGGGCGTGGCCGTCACCGACCTGCTCGTCAACGACGTCGCGCTCTACTGCGCCCACACCAACGCCGACGTCGCCGACCCCGGCGTGGGGCACGCGCTGGCGCGGGCCTGCGGGCTGGGCGCCACCGAGCCCCTGCAGCTCACCGAGGGGCACGAGCTGGGGCGGGTGGGCGACCTGCCCGGGGCGACCACGCTCGCCGCGCTGGCCCGCGCGCTGCACGACGCGCTCCCGCCGACGGCCGGCGGGGTGCGGGTGAGCGGCCCGGCCGACGCGCCGGTGCGCCGCGTGGCGGTGCTCGGGGGAGCGGGGGACTCGGCCTTCGGCGCGGTCCGGCGCAGCGGCGCCGACGTCTACGTCACGGCCGACCTGCGCCACCATCCGGCGCTCGAGGCCCGCGAGGAGGCCCGGGCGGCGGAGCGGGGCGGCGGCGCCGGCACCCCCTACCTCGTCGACGCCGGCCACTTCGCGAGCGAGTGGCTGTGGCTGCCGGGCCTGCGGGCGCTCCTGTCCGAGCGGCTCGACGCTAGCGTGACCATCGAGATCTCGACCGTGCGCACCGACCCCTGGGACTTCGTGGTCGGCGCGCAACCACCCACCGACGCAGGAGGTATGCCGTGAAGGCGTCCCCGCAGATGCAGGCGCGACTCCTCGAGCTGCTCGCCATCGACACCAGGCTCGACCAGCTGGACCACCGCGTCCGCTCGTTGCCCGAGCTGACCGACATCCGCCGCATGGAGGCCGAGTCGGCCGACCTCGAGGCCGAGGTGGTCCGCACCGAGACCGCGGTGGGCGACCTCCAGCGGGAGGTGGCCCGGGCCGAGGCGGCCGTGCAGCAGGTGCGCGACCGGGCCTCCCGCGACCGGTCCCGGCTCGACGTCGGCACCGGCTCGGCCAAGGACCTCCAGGGCCTGCAGCGCGAGCTGGAGTCGCTCGGCCGCCGCCAGGGCGTGCTCGAGGACGAGGAGCTCGAGGTCATGGAGCGGCTGGAGGAGGCCCAGAAGGCCGCCGACGAGGCCGCCCGCGTCCGCGACGCGCACGCCGTCCGGCTCAACGAGCTGCGCGCCGCCCGCGACGAGAAGACCGCCACGACCACGGCGGAGCGCTCCGAGGTCGCCGGCGGCCGCGACGCGGTCGCCGCCGACCTGTCCGGCGAGCTCGTCGCGCTCTACGAGCGGGTCCGGGCGCACACCGGCTCCGGCGCGGCGCCGCTCGTGCAGCGCCGCTGCGGCGGGTGCCGGCTCGACCTCAACGCCGTCGACCTCTCCCGCATCCGGTCCGCCCCGGAGGACGAGGTCCTGCGGTGCGAGGAGTGCGGCCGCATCCTCGTGCGCACCGAGGAGTCCGGTCTGTGACGCTGCCCCTTGCGCTCGTCGTCGAGGCCGACGGCGGCTCCCGCGGCAACCCCGGCGTCGCCGGCTACGGCGCGCTCGTGCGCGACGCCCGGACCGGGAAGGTGCTGGCCGAGCGGGCCGCCCCGCTGGGCAGGGCGTCCAACAACGTCGCGGAGTACAGCGGCCTCGTCGCCGGGCTGCAGGCGGTGCTCGACCTCGGGCTCGCCGCCGACGCCGCGGTCGAGGTGCGGATGGACTCCAAGCTCGTCGTCGAGCAGATGTCCGGGCGCTGGAAGATCAAGCACGAGGACATGCGCCGTCTGGCGACGCAGGCCCGCCGGCTCGTGAGCGCCATCCAGGACGAGGGCGGCTCGGTCTGCCTCACCTGGGTGCCCCGCGAGCGCAACAAGGCCGCCGACGCCCTGTCCAACGTGGGGATGGACGGGCGGACCGTCCGTCGGGACCTCCTCGAGCGCCAGGAGGAGACGCCGGCCGCAGCCCCCGCCGTCACGGCGGCTCCCGAGGCCGCCGGTGACCCCTGGGCCCTGCTCGAGGTCGACGACGTGGCCTCGGCCGGCCCGGGCGGCGACGACGGCGACGGCGGCCGGGGCGGCGACCGCCCCACCTTCGGGGAGGGCCGGGTGCCGCTGAGCGACGTCTACGTCTCGGACGAGACGGTGCCGACGCTGGAGGGACAGACCCGGCTCGTGCTCGTGCGTCACGGCGTCACCGACTTCACCCAACGCCACCTGCTGGACGGGCGCGGCGGGGCCGACCCCGCCCTCAACGCCACCGGCCGCGCTCAGGCGCGTGCCGCCGCACGGGCGGTGCGCCGGCTGGTCGAGCGGTCCGGGCCCGCCCCCGTCACGGTCGTCTCCTCCTCGCTGCGCCGGGCGCGCGAGACCGGCCAGGTCCTCGCCGACGCGCTCGGCGTCCGGCGCGAGGAGGACCGGGACTGGGACGAGCAGGGGTTCGGGGCCTGGGACGGCCTGGCGATGGCCGACCTCGCGCGGGAGCACGGCGAGGACCTCATGCGGCTGCGCG
>JASKZT010000178.1 GCA_030145965.1 Ornithinimicrobium sp. | reverse complement strand
GGGCTGGGCGGGCGGCGGCGCCGCGGCCGAGGAGCTCCTCCGTGCCGCCGGTGTCGACCCGCGGGCGCGGGGCGAGGTGCTGACCGTGGAGGACTTCGCGCGGATCGCCGAGGCGCGCCACGAGCGGGACGGCGGCCCGGTCACCGCCTGAGCAGGTGGTCGTCGGCCCAGGCCGCGCAGGCCCGGTGGCACCCCCTAGGGTGAGGCCCATGAACCGCGGGGACAGCAGAGACGTCGTGGTCGTGCGCGTCCCCGGCAAGATCAACCTCGAGCTCCTCGTGGGGCCGCTGCGCGAGGACGGCTACCACGAGCTGTCCACGGTCTTCCAGGCCGTGAGCATCTACGACAAGGTGAGCGTCACCCCGGCCGAGCGGTGGTCGGTGCACGTCACCGGCCCCTACGCCCACCGGGTCCCCGTCGACGACGCCAACATCGCCCTCGTCGCCGCCAAGGCGCTCGCCCGACGGCGTCCTCGCCGCGGCCGGCTGGACCCGGTGCGCATCGACATCGAGAAGAACATCCCGGTCGCCGGCGGGATGGCGGGCGGCTCCGCCGACGCCGCGGGCACGCTCGTCGCGTGCCGCGAGCTGTGGCAGCTGGACCACGTCGACAACGACCTCCTCGAGCAGATCGCCGCCGGCGTGGGCTCCGACGTGCCCTTCCTCCTGCACGGGGGGACGGCGATCGGCTCCGGCCGTGGCGAGCACGTGACCCCCGTGCTGGGTCGGGGCGAGCTGCACTGGGTGCTGTGGGCGGGGGAGGGGCTGAGCCTGTCCACGCCGGAGGTCTTCGCCGAGTGCGACCGCCTCCGCGAGGGGTCCGACGCCGCACCGTCGCCGCTGCAGCCCTCCGAGGCGCTCATGACCGCGCTGCGACGCATGGACACCGACGAGGTGGCCCCGGCCCTGCGCAACGACCTGCAGGACGCCGCCGTCTCCCTCCAGCCGCGCCTCGCCGAGGTCCTGCAGACGGGCGTCGAGCTCGGCGCCCGCGCCGCGCTCGTGTCGGGGTCGGGGCCGACGGTCGCCTTCCTCACCGGCTCCCAGACCGAGGCGATCGACCTCTCGGTGGGCCTCGCGGCCAACGGGCCCGTGGGCGACATCGTCCGCGCCGTCGGGCCGGTCCCGGGCGCGCAGATCGTCCAGCACACCCGCACGCCCCCGAGCCCGCCGGTGCCCACGCGCCCCGGCCCCATCGGCCCGGTCAGCGGCTGAACGCTCAGGGCCGGACGCCCGCGTAGGATCGACGGTCGTCCCCCACCCCGCAGGAGCCCGCGCATGCCGCCCCCCGCCAGCCTCGTCGCGCTCGACCACGCGCACCTCCTCGCGGGCACCCAGGTGCTCCTCGACGACGTGTCGGTCGGGGTCTCCGACGGTGACCGCATCGGCGTCGTCGGCCGCAACGGCGGCGGGAAGTCCAGCCTCCTGGGCGTCGTCGTCGGCACCCGTCCGCTCGACGGCGGCCGCGTCATCCGCACCGGTGACGTGTCGGTCGGCATGCTCGGCCAGGTCGACGAGCTCGACCCCGCCGCCACGGTCCGCCAGGTTGTCCTCGGCGACCTCGCCGAGCACGAGTGGGCCGGCCAGGCGCAGGTCCGGGAGATCCTCGGCGGGCTGCTCGGCGGCACCGACGCGCAGGCGATGGGTGGCTGGGAGGCGACGGTCGGGCCGATGTCCGGCGGCGAGCGCCGGCGCCTCGCGCTCGCGGCGCTCCTCGTGCAGGACCCCGACCTGCTCATCCTCGACGAGCCGACCAACCACCTCGACGTGGAGGGGGTCGCCTGGCTGGCGACCTTCCTCGCCGACCGCCGGCCACGCCCGGGCAGCGCCCTGCTCGTCGTCACCCACGACCGGTGGTTCCTCGACGCGGTCAGCACCCGCACGTGGGAGGTCTCCGACGGCGAGGTGCACACCTACGAGGGCGGGTATGCCGCCTACGTCCTGGCCCGCGTCGAGCGTCAGCGCGTGGCCCAGGTCACCGAGGAGCGGCGGGCCAACCTGGCGCGCAAGGAGCTGGCATGGCTGCGCCGCGGCGCCCCGGCGCGCACGAGCAAGCCCCGCTTCCGGATCGACGCGGCCACGGCGCTCATCGAGGGCGAGCCGGAGCCGCGCGACACCGTCGAGCTGGTCCGCTTCGCGACCACCCGCCTGGGCAAGGACGTCCTCGACCTGCTCGACGCCACGGTCACCGTCGGCGACCGGACGCTGCTCTCGGACGTCACCTGGCGCCTCGGCCCGGGCGACCGCTACGGCATCGTCGGCGTCAACGGCGCGGGCAAGTCGACCCTGCTGCGGGTCCTCCTGGGCACCCACCCCCTCGCCGCCGGCCGCCTGCGGACGGGCAAGACCGTGCGCATGGCCTGCCTGAGCCAGGAGCTGCGCGAGCTGGACCGGGTGCGTGGCTGGACCGTTCTCGACGCCATCACCGAGGTGCGTTCGTTCACCACCATCGGCGGCAAGGAGGTGTCGGCCTCCTCCCTGGCGCAGCGGCTCGGCTTCAGCGGCGGGCGGCAGCAGTCGCGGGTCGGCGACCTCTCCGGCGGGGAGCGGCGGCGCCTCCAGTTCGTCCGCCTGCTCATGGACGAGCCCAACGTGCTCCTCCTCGACGAGCCGACCAACGACCTCGACATCGACACGCTCACCTCGATGGAGGACGTGCTCGACGGCTGGGCCGGCACGCTCCTCGTCGTCTCCCACGACCGCTACCTGCTGGAGCGCATGACCGACCGCCAGGTGGCCCTCCTCGGCGACGGCGCGCTGCGGGACCTGCCCGGCGGGGTGGAGCAGTACCTCGAGCTGCGCCGGGACCTGCGCGCCGGGCAGGGGCGTCGCGAGCAGGGGACGTCGCCGTCGGGCGGGTCGTCCGGACCGTCGTCCGCCTCCACCGCGGCCCCGACGTGGACCGCCGCCCAGGTGCGCGAGGCCCGCAAGACGCTGACCCGGGTCGAGCGTGCCCTGGACCGCATCCACGCCGAGGAGGCGCGCCTGCACGAGCAGATGGCCGACGCCGCGACCGACCCGCAGCGGCTGACCACGCTCACCGAGACCCTGCGCGGGCTGGGCGAGCAGGAGGAGGCCCTGGAGCTGGAGTGGCTGGAGGCGTCGGAGGCCGCCGAGGGCTGAGGCGGGCCGCGGCCCGGAGGTGCCTCGACGTCAAGACGGTGGCGCTACGCTCGGGGGATGGGCGGACCGGAGTCGACCGAGGGCGGGGTGCTCGACGACGTCGACGGCGTCGTCGCGGCCTGGCGCCGGGAGCGGCCGGACCTGGACGTCGCCCCGCTGGAGGTCCTCTCCCGGGTCTCACGGCTGGCCCGGCACCTCGACATCGCCCGCCGCCACGCCTTCGACGACCAGGGGCTGGAGGCCTGGGAGTTCGACGTGCTCTCGGCGCTGCGCCGCTCCGGGGCTCCCTACCAGCTGACCCCCGGCGACCTGCTGCGCGAGACGCTGGTCACCAGCGGCACCATGACCAACCGCATGGACCGGCTGGCCCGACGCGGGCTGCTGACGAGGCAGGCGGCGCCGCACGACCGCCGGGCCGTGCTCGTCACGCTGACCGAGGA
>JASKZT010000169.1 GCA_030145965.1 Ornithinimicrobium sp. | reverse complement strand
GAGCACGGCGACCCGGCCGACCCCACCTCCCCGCTCTTCCCGCACCTCTACGGCGCGCTGCCCGTCGTCGCGGTGACCCGGGTCCGCCCTGCCGCCGTCGAGAAGGGCTGGCTGGACCTCGGCCCCTGGGAGGACGTGCCCGGCCGCGACGGGGGCCTGTCGGCCGGCTCTGGGACGGTGGCTCCGTGACGCCGCCGCTGGAGCTCGCCCTCGTGACCGGCCCGGAGGAGATCATCGCCGAGCGGGCCGTCGGGTCGGTCGTGGAGGCCGTCCGGGCCGAGGAGCCCGAGGCGGAGGTCGTCAAGCTGTACGCCGGCTCCTACCAGGCCGGCGAGCTGCTCGTGCACGCCAGCCCCAGCCTGTTCGGCGGCTGGACCGTCATCGTCGTCCACGACGTGGACGAGGCTGACGACGCGCTCCTGGAGGACCTCCTCGGCCATCTCGCCCGGCCGGCCGACGCGGTCACCCTCGTCGTGCGGCACAAGAGCGGCAACCGCGGCAAGAAGGTGCTGGACACCCTGCGCACGAACGGCGCCCGGGTCGTCGAGGCCAAGGCGGTCAAGACCGAGGCCGACAAGCACCGGTTCGTCAAGGACGAGTTCCGCACCGCCCGGCGCAGGATCACCGAGGAGGCGGCGGCAGCGCTCGTGCTCGCGGTCGGCAAGGACCTGCGCGAGCTCGCGGGGGCCTGCGCCCAGCTGGTCCGCGACGTCGAGGGGCTGGTCGAGGTCGAGGACGTCACGACCTACTACGGGGAGAAGGTCGAGACGACCGGCTTCAAGGTCGCCGAGGCAGCCCTCGCCGGCGACGAGGCGAGCGCCGTGCGGCTCCTGCGCCACGCGATGCTCGGCGGCCTCGACCCCGTGCCGATCGTGGCGGTGCTCGCGATGCAGCTGCGCCAGGTCGGCAAGGTCGCCTCCGCGGGCCGGGGGAGCAGCGCCCAGGTCGCCCGCGACCTGGGGATGGCGCCCTGGCAGGTCGACCAGGCCCGCCGCTCCGCCCAGGGCTGGGACGGTGTGCGCCTCGGCCGGGCCATCGAGGCGGTCGCCCGGGCCGACGTCGACGTCAAGGGCGGGCTGCGCACCGAGGCCTCCGTCCGTTCGCCGGAGTACGCCGTCGAGCGCGCGGTCCTCGAGGTGTGCCGGGCGCGCAACGACTGACGGCCTGCCGCGCAGGACCCCCCCGGCCCGGTGCCGTCCGGCTGCCGACTTGGGTCCGGGCCCCCGCGCTGGTAGATTGATGGATCGCGTGCGCGCTCGGTCGTGCGCGCAACGCATGCACCACCTCGCGAACGCCGATCCGCCAGGGCAATCCCCACGCCTCTCGTTCACCAGGCCTCGCGAGCCGTCGCCCTCACGACACCAGACCAGACGACTGAGCAGGAAGACATCACCTCGTGGCAAACATCAAGTCCCAGATCAAGCGCGTCAAGACCAACGCGATCCGCACCGAGCGCAACCGGGCCCACAAGTCCGAGCTGCGCACCTGGATCCGCAAGTTCCGCCTCGCCGCGGACTCCGGCGACCAGGCGACGGCGCAGGACGCGTTGAAGGTGGCGTCCCAGAAGCTGGACAAGGCCGTCTCCAAGGGCGTCATCCACGCCAACCAGGCCGCCAACAAGAAGTCGGCCATGGCCAAGAAGCTCAACAGCATCGGCGCCTGAGCGACGCTCGCGCCGAGGTGCCGCAGGGCGCTCACCCCTCCGGGGTGGGCGCCCTGTGCGCTACCATCGGGGGATCATGACGACCCGCCACGTGCTCCTCCTGACCCGGCCGCGCTGAGCGACGCACACCCGGCGCGGCTGACCCCTCTGCCCGAGGGGCTTTTTTGTGCAGCGAGCCACCCGAGCCAGGCACGACGAGCACGAGAGACGAAGGACGAGGACTGATGAGCGAGCGGATCCCGGAGCACCGCTACACGGCGGCGCTGGCCAGCGAGATCGAGGCGCGGTGGCAGGACCGCTGGGAGGCCGAGGGCACCTTCTCCTCGGCCAACCCCGCCGGCCCCTGGGCCGAGCCGGACGACCCCCGTCTGACCCGCGGCCACCGCTTCGTCATGGACATGTTCCCCTACCCCTCGGGCGCGGGCCTGCACGTCGGGCACCCGCTGGGGTTCATCGCCACCGACGTCCACGCACGCTACGCCCGCACGACCGGCGCGAACGTGCTGCACACGATGGGCTTCGACGCCTTCGGCCTGCCGGCGGAGCAGTATGCCGTGCAGACGGGGCAGCACCCGCGCGTCACGACCGAGCGCAACATGGAGGTGTACCGCGCCCAGCTGCGCCGTCTGGGGATGGGTCACGAGCAGCGTCGCAGCTTCGCCACGATCGATCCCGGCTACTACCGCTGGACGCAGTGGATCTTCACCCAGGTCTTCGAGTCCTGGTACGACCCCGAGGCCGCCGCGCGCACGGGCGGGGGCACCGGTCGCGCCCGGCCGATCCGTGAGCTGGTCGCCCAGCTGGAGTCGGGGGAGCGGGCCACCGCCGACGGCCGCCCGTGGGCCGAGCTGTCCCCCAAGGAGCGGGCGGACGAGCTGGACCGCTACCGCCTCGCCTACCTGTCCTCGGCGCCGGTCAACTGGTGCCCCGGGCTGGGCACCGTGCTCTCCAACGAGGAGGTCACGGCCGACGGCAAGTCCGAGCGCGGCGACTTCCCGGTCTTCAAGCGCCGGCTGAGCCAGTGGATGATGCGGATCACCGCCTACGCCGACCGGCTCACCGACGACCTGGACCGGCTGGACTGGCCGGAGAAGGTCAAGCTCATGCAGCGCAACTGGATCGGCCGGTCCGTCGGCGCGACCGTGCGCTTCGACGTGCCGACCGCCGACCCGGGCGTCCGGGGCACCTGGCCGCTGGAGGTCTTCACGACCCGGCCCGACACCCTCTTCGGCGCCACCTTCATGGTCGTCGCGCCCGAGCACCCGGCGCTGGACGCCGTGGTCCCGGACGCCTGGCCGGAGGGCACCGACCCGCGCTGGACCGACGGGGCGCCGGACCCGCGGACCGCCGTCGCGACCTACCGGCGCATGGCCTCCACCAAGAGCGACGTGGAGCGCCAGGCGGACGCCAAGACCAAGACCGGTGTGTTCACCGGCGCCTGGGCCACCAACCCGGTGGACGGGCGGCGGATCCCGGTCTTCGTCGCGGACTACGTCCTGATGGGCTACGGCACCGGGGCGATCATGGCGGTGCCGGGCCAGGACCAGCGCGACTGGGACTTCGCCAAGGCCTACGACCTGCCCATCGTCCGGACGGTGCAGCCGCCCGCGGGCTGGGACGAGGACGGCGGCGAGGCGTACACGGGCGACGGACCGGCCATCAACAGCCGGTGGCTCGACGGGCTCGGCGTCGCGGAGGCGAAGGCCAAGGCGATCGACTGGCTCGAGGCCGAGGGCATCGGCGTCCGCAAGGTCAACTTCCGGCTGCGGGACTGGCTCATCTCCCGCCAGCGGTTCTGGGGCTGCCCGTTCCCGATCGTCTACTGCC
>JASKZT010000160.1 GCA_030145965.1 Ornithinimicrobium sp. | reverse complement strand
GTGGCTGCTCGCAGCGTCCGCGGCCTACGTCGTCTACTACGTCGTCCTGAGCGTGGTCCTGACGCTGCGGGCGCGCCGGCGCTGAGACAGGTGCTTGACAGGTCGGCGAGGACGGCGTACGTTTCCCCTGCTGCAATCGATTACATCGCAGGGCGCTCGTGACGCCGATCTGAATGCAATCGATATCACCACGACCGGCCTGCTGCCCCGGTCCGACAAAGGAGTCCACATGACCATGTCTCGTCCCGTCCGCCTCGTGCCCGTCGGCGTGGCGGCCCTCGCCCTCACCCTGGCCGGCTGCTCCAAGGCCTCCGACGGCTCCGCCGACGGCTCGGACTACCCGACCGAGGACATCCGCCTCATCATCCAGGCGGACCCGGGCGGCGGCTCGGACCTGTCCAGCCGCGCGCTGGCCAACGAGCTCGAGGGCATCCTCGACGTGAACGTCATCCCCGAGAACATGCCCGGCGCCTCGGGCGCCATCGCCATGGAGTACGTCGGCAAGCAGCCGGCGGACGGCACGGTCATCGGCTTCGGCCCGGTGGAGATCTCGATGCTCAACACCACCCAGGGCGCTGACGTGCTCCCGGAGAACTACACCTTCATCGGCCAGATCATGCTCGCGCCGGGCGTCATCACCGTCTCGGCCAGCTCGGAGTACGAGACCCTCCAGGACCTGGTGGACGCCGCGAGCGAGGGTGACGTCACCGTCTCCAACTCCGGCGCCGGCTCCATCTGGGAGGCCGCGACCCTGGGCCTGAACGAGGCCCTGGGCACGAGCTTCACGCCCGTCCCCTACGACGGTGGCGCGACCGCCGTGTCGGCCGCCGCCTCCGGCGAGGTGGAGGCGGCCGTCTCCGGCGCCGGCGAGGCGATCGCCCAGGGGGACGCCGTGCGCATCCTCGGCGTCATGCACGACGAGCGCCACCGCGACCTGCCCGACGTGCCCACCGTCGAGGAGGCCGCCGGCGAGCCCGTGCAGTTCGGCGGCTGGGGCGGCATCTACACCCAGGCCGACACCCCCGAGGACGTCGTCTCCACGCTGGAGTCCGCCGTCGCGGAGGCCGTCGAGTCCGAGGGCTACCAGGACTTCCAGGAGAACGCGGGCAACCTCGTCGTCTACCGCGACTCCGAGGAGTTCACCTCCTTCGTCAACGAGCAGTTCGACGCGTTCCAGTCGCTCCTGGGCGAGTGACCCGATGAGCGAGACCGGGACCCCCCACGGGGTCGTCACCGACGCCACCGTGGTCCACGAGGAGCCGCCGGCTCCTTCGCGGACGATGGAGATCGCGGTCGCGGCGCTGGGCCTGCTGCTCATGGTGGTGGTCCTGGTCCTCGCCCGTCAGATCGAGCTGCGACGGGAGGCCGGGCCGGGCCAGATCGACGCCCGGTTCTGGCCGACCGTCCTCGCCTGGGCCGGCTTCGTGGCCGCCGCCTGGCGCCTCGTCGTCGTCCTCGTCCGCCCGGCGGACGAGCGCACGGACCTCGAGCGCGTCCGTGGCGGCGGCCTGGGCCGACTGGCCCTCACCGTGCTGGCCACCGCCGCCTTCGTCGCGGTGTGGAACCTGCGCGAGGTCGTCCTGCTCGGGTACGAGCTGCGGGTCTTCCCCTACGCCTGCCCCCTGCTGCTGGCCGGGCTCGTCTGGCTCTACGGCGGCCGGACCTGGACGTCGCTCCTGCTCTTCCCCGTGCTGACGACCGTGCTCACCTACCTCGTCTTCGGCACCCTCCTGAGGATCCCCCTGTGAACGCCGTCGCCGAGGGCCTGGGAGCCCTCCTCTCCCTGCAGGTCGCCTGGTCGATGGTGATCGGCCTCTTCCTCGGTCTGCTCGTCGGGGCCTTTCCCGGGGTCACCGCGACCATGGCCGTCGCGCTGGCCGCAGGCTTCACCCTGACGATGGACCCCGTCCCGGGCCTGGCGGTGCTGCTGACGATCTACGTCGCCGCCAACTTCGGGGACCGGATCCCGGCCATCCTCATCAACGCCCCGGGCACGCCGGCCTCCATCGCCACGACGTTCGACGGCTACCCGATGGCCAAGAAGGGCGAGGCGGGCCTGGCGCTGACGGTCTCGGCGCTCGTCTCGGCGATGGCGATCCTCGCCAGCCTCGTGCTCTTCGTCGTCGCGGCGATCCCCGTCGCGACGCTGGCCCGCGACTACTTCCGCTCCCCCGAGCTCTTCGCCCTGGTCGTCTTCGGCCTGACGGTGATGATCGGCATCTCCAGCGCCTCGGTGCTCAAGGGGGTCCTCGCGGGCGTCATCGGCCTGCTCCTCGGAACCGTCGGGCTCTACAGCGCCACCGGCGACAGCCGTTTCACCTTCGGCAACCTCAACCTGGCGCAGGACGGGTTCAACTTCATCGCCGTCATCATCGGCCTCTTCGGCATCGCCGAGCTGTTCGACCAGATCCTCACCGCGCACGCCAACAAGGTGCGCCCGATCTCCTCCCTGGGCCGCTGGTGGCCCAACCGCGAGGAGATCCGCCGCTCCGGCAAGCCCTTCGCCATCGCGACGGGCGTGGGGATGGGCGTCGGGCTCGTCCCCGCCGCCGGCGGTGACATCGCCGGCCTCATCGGCTGGGACCGCGCCCGCCGCGCGTCCAAGACCAAGGACAGCTACGGCAAGGGCAACATCGAGGGGGTCGTGGCGGCCGACACCGCCTCCAGCGCCACCCTCGGCGGCTCGCTGACGACGACGATGGCCCTGGGCATCCCCGGTGACTCGGTCATGGCCGTCATGATCGGCTCGATGCTGGTCTGGGGCCTGCAGCCGGGCCCGCGGCTCTTCACCGAGCAGCCCGACCTGCTGGTCAGCATCGCCGGCATCATGGTCGTCGCGACGATCATCTCCCTCGTGGCCAGCCTCGTGCGGCTGCGCGGGATGGTGCGGCTGCTCGACACGCCGCAGCACCTGCTCTGGCCGGTCATCCTCGTCTTCTGCCTGGTCGGCACCTTCGCCACGACCAACAACATCTTCACCGTCGGCACGATGCTCGTCTTCGGCGTCATCGGCCTGGTGTTCAAGCGCGTCGGCATCCCCGCGGGCCCCGTCGTGCTCGGCCTCATCCTCGGACCCATCGCCGAGGAGAACCTCGCCCGCACCCTCGTCCTGTCCCAGGGCCGCTCGTTCCTCGACGTCTGGAGCCCGATCGCGCTCGGCCTCATCCTCCTGTCGGTGCTGTCGCTGGTCTGGCCGTTCCTGCGCTCGGCCCTGGCGTCCCGCAGGGGCGGCGGCCGCACGCCGCAGGACGGCCCGCCCGCCCCCGGCACGGACGACCACCAGGACACCACCGCCCAGAGAGGCACCGTATGACCTCCCCCGCCATCATCACGGCCACCCCGACCGCCTTCCACGCCGACGGCTCGCTCGACCTGGAGGGGTCGAGGGCGATCTTCGACTTCGTCGCCCGGTCGGGCAACGAGGGTGCCTTCGTCCTCGGCACCACCGGCGAGTTCCCCTCGCTGAGCACCCAGGAGCGGGCCGAGCTGGCCCGGGTCGCCGTCGAGACGCTCGCCGGCACCATGCGGGTCGTCGTGCACGTCGGCGCCTCCAGCGCCTACGAGGTGCTGCAGCACGTCGAGGCCGCCCGCGCCGCCGGGGCGCGCGAGGTCGCGGTGCTCACGCCCTACTACCTGCCGGCCACCGACGCGGCGCTGCTCGACTTCTTCACCACGGTGGCACGGGCCTGCGACGGCCTGGACGTCTTCGTCTACGCCTACGCCCGCCGCACCGGCAACGCCGTCTCCGCCGACCTCATGGGCCGCCTCGCGCAGCTGCCCAACATCGTGGGCGCCAAGGTCAGCGAGGAGCCGATGGAGCAGCTCGCGGCCTACCGCGCGGTCGTCCCGGACGAGTTCGTCGTCTACACCGGCGCCGACCGCGACATCCTGCGCGTCGGCGAGGTGGGCGCCCAGGGCGTGGTCTCCGGCGTCTCCTCGGTGCTGCCCCGCCCGTTCCGCGCGGCCGCGGCCCTCGCCGGGTCCGGCGACGCCCCGGCGCTGGCGCAGGCCCAGGCGGACGTGGACGAGGTCTGCGACGCCGTCGGCGGCGACATGGCCCGGATGAAGGAGGCCTACCGCCTCCTCGGCGTCCCGGCCGGCCGCCCCCGGATGGCGCTTGAGCTGCCCGACGAGGCCGGGCGCGAGGCCGTCGCCCGCGCCGTCGCGCGGCACGGCTGAGCGCCGTCGCAGGCAGAGGGGATCGCCGATGACGACGATGGCGCAGGTGGCCGCCCGGGCGGGCGTGTCCACCGCGACGGTGTCCCGCGCGCTCAGCGGGAAGGGGGTCTCGCCCGAGGTCGCCGAGGCGGTGCGCCGCGCCGCCGCGGAGCTCGACTACACGATCGACCGCACGGCGCGCTCGCTGCGGCGCCGCTTCAGCGACGTCGTCGCGCTCGTCGTGCCCGACGTGGAGAACCCGTTCTTCACGGCCGTGGCCCGTGGGGTCGAGGACGTCGCGCGCGAGGCCGGGCTCTCCCTGGTCCTGTGCAACAGCGACGACGACCCGGCCAAGGAGGCGAGGTACGTCGAGATCGCGGCCCAGGAGCAGATGGCCGGCCTGATCCTGGCGCCCGCCAGCGCCGCGCCGGAGCTCGGCCCGCTGCTGCGCAAGGGGCGCACGATCGTGGTCATCGACCGCCGGGTCGACGCCGACGTGGACCAGGTCGTCTTCGACAACTCCGCCCTGGGCCGGGCCGCGACCGTGCACCTGCTCGGGCAGGGGCTGCGCCGGATCGCCTGCATCACCGGTCCGCAGGAGGTCAGCACGGCCCGCGAGCGCGCCCAGGGGTGGGCCGAGGCGATGGCCTCGGTCACCACCGACCCGGCCGCCGAGCTGCTGCGCTACGCCAACTACCGCGTCGACGGCGGGCGTTGCGCCATGCAGGCGCTGCTGGCCCTCCCCCACCCGCCGGAGGCGGTCGTCGCGACCAACAACATGGTCGGCATCGGCGTCCTCCAGGCGCTGTCCGTCGTCGCCCCGACGGTGCGGCCACGCGTCTCGGTCATCGGCGACGTCCCCTTCGCCACCGCCGACGTGCCCGGCGCCACCGTGCTGCGCCTGGGACCGAGGAAGATGGGCACGCGGGCGGCGCAGATGTTCGTCGAGCGGCTCGAGGGTCTCTCCGAGGGTCCCCGCGTGCTCACCCTTCCCACCGGGGCCCCCCAGCCGCTGGCCGGCGTGCTGAACGGGCAGGCCGCCCGATGAACCGCGCCTACCTCGGCGTCGACGTCGGCACGTCGAGCAGCAAGGGCGTCCTCGTCACCCCCGAGGGCGAGGTCCTGCGCAGCGCGGTGCGCCACCACGACGTGCGGCGCCCGGCGCCCGGTCACGTCGAGATGGACGGCGAGGTGTGGTGGGAGGAGTTCTGCCAGCTCGCCGCCGAGCTCACCGCGCCCGGCGACGTCGAGGTCCTCGCCGTCGGCGTCAGCGGGATGGGGCCGTGCGCGCTGCTCGTCGACGAGCACGACCGCCCGGTCCGCCCCGCCATCCTCTACGGCGTCGACACCCGGGCCCGCGAGCAGATCGCCGAGCTGGACGCCGCCTGGGGCCGGGAGGAGATCCTCGAGCGGTGCGGGTCGGTTCTGTCGAGCCAGGCCGTCGGCCCCAAGCTGCGCTGGGTCCGCGACCACGAGCCCGAGGTCTGGTCCCGCGCCCGGCGCGTCTTCATGCCGGCGTCGTGGCTCGCCCGCCGCCTCACCGGCTCCTACGTGCTCGACCTGCACTCGGCCAGCCAGTGCACCCCGATGTTCGACCGCACCACCCAGACCTGGCACGAGGAGTGGGCGCCCGCCCTCGCCGAGCACCTCGAGCTGCCGCCGCTGCGCTGGCCGGGCGAGCCGGCCGGCACGACCGTCACGGAGGTCGCCGGCATCCCGGCCGGCACCCCGGTGGTCACCGGCACGATCGACGCCTGGACCGAGGCGCTCAGCGTCGGGGCCCAGGGTCCGGGCGACCTCATGCTCATGTACGGCACGACGATGTTCCTCGTCGCGACCGGCACCGAGCCGGTCACCTCCGAGGTCATGTGGGGCACGACCGGCGCGCTGCCGGGCACCTACAACCTCGCCGGGGGCATGAGCACCTCGGGCGCGCTCACCTCCTGGCTGCGCGACCTGACCGGGGGCGCCCCCTACGAGACCCTGCTCGCCGAGGCCGCCGGCTCCCCGCCCGGTGCCCGCGGCCTGCTCGTCCTGCCCTACTTCGCCGGCGAGCGCACCCCCGTGCTCGACCCGCAGGCCCGCGGCGTCGTCGCCGGCCTCACGCTGTCGCACACCCGCGGGGACCTCTACCGGGCCATGCTCGAGGCCACCGCCCTGGGCGTGCGGCACAACGTCGAGGCGATGCGCGCGGCCGGCGTGCCGATCGAGCGCGTCGTCGCCGTCGGCGGCGGCACGCAGGGCGGGCTGTGGACCCAGATCGTCAGCGACGTCACCGGCCTCGAGCAGGTCGTGCGCCGGACCAGCATCGGCGCCAGCTACGGCGCGGCCTGGCTCGCGGCCACCGCGACCGGGCAGGACGCCGACATCGAGCGGTGGAACGCCACCGCCGTCACCGTGCGCCCGGACCCCACGACCCGGCCCACCTACGACCGGCTCTACGCGGCCTACCGCGCGCTCTACCCCGCGACCCGGGAGGTCGCCCACGTCCTCGCCGACCTGCAGCAGGAGGCGGCCGCCCACCCCCACCACCCCGACCCCGAGGAGACCCCATGACCTACCGCCTGCCGAGCCCGCCGACGCGTCCCGAGGCGCCGGAGCGCACCGCCTACCTCGTCGCCAGCGGCGACCTGCGCGAGTCCGCCAACGTCGCCGGCTGGCCCACCCAGGTCGAGCTCGAGGAGATCCTCACCCGCGCCCTGGCCGACGAGGGCTGGACGGTGCGGCGGGCCAACGAGGTCGACCCCGAGACCGGGCACGGCTTCGTCTCCAGCCAGCGCATGGGCCTGGAGGTCTTCGCCGGCATCCCGCGCACCGCGCCGCTCATCGTGGCCGAGGCGATCTGGCAGTACAGCCACCACGTGCTCGCGGGCCTGCGCTCGCACGAGGGCCCGATCCTCACCGTCGCCAACTTCGCCGGCCAGTGGCCCGGCCTGGTCGGCCTGCTCGGGCTCAACGGCGGCCTGACCAAGATGGGCAAGGCCTACTCCACGATCTGGACGGTCGACGGCACCGACGCGTGGTTCCGCGAGGGCATCGCCACCTGGCTGCGCACCGGCCGGGTCGAGCACGACACCAGCCACGTGCGCGACCTGCCCGCCCTGCCTGACTCGCCCGAGCGCGACCTGGGCGTGGCGCTGGCCGAGCAGCTGCTCGACGAGAAGGCGATCATCGGCGTCTTCGACGAGGGCTGCATGGGGATGTACAACGCGATCATCGACGACGAGCTGCTCAACCCG
>JASKZT010000159.1 GCA_030145965.1 Ornithinimicrobium sp. | reverse complement strand
GATTCGAACCTGCGCTCCCGCCTCCGGAGGGCGGTGCTCTATCCCCTGAGCTACGGGGGCAACAGCGACAGACGATAGCAGTCTGGCGCCCCTGCCTCCGAACGGCCGTGGTCCTGGCCGCCGGCGGGCGGCTCTAGACTTGCCGGGGTGACCCCCGAGCAGCTCGCCGACGCCATCCACGCCCTCCTGACCGAGGCCGCCTCCGACGGCCTCGCCCTGCAGGTGCCCGCGCGCGCCGCGATCCGCGTGGAGCGTCCCCGCAGCCGCGAGCACGGTGACTGGTCGACCAACGTGGCCCTCCAGCTGGCCAAGGGCGCGGGCGTGCCGCCGCGGCAGCTGGCGCAGGACCTCGCCGAGCGCCTGGCCCGGGTGGACGGGGTCGCGGCCGTGGACGTCGCGGGCCCGGGCTTCCTCAACATCACCCTCGACGCCGCCTCCGCCGGGGAGCTCGCGCGCACCGTCGTGGAGCAGGGGGAGCGCTTCGGCACCAACGAGACCCTCGTCGGGCACGTCGTCAACCTCGAGTTCGTCTCGGCCAACCCCACCGGGCCGCCCCACATCGGCCACACCCGCTGGGCGGCCCTCGGCGACGCCCTCGGCCGGCTGCTGCGGGCCAGCGGCGCGGAGGTGACCACCGAGCACTACATCAACGACCACGGCGCCCAGATGGACAAGTTCGCCGCGTCGATCCTGGCCCGCGCGACCGGCGGCGAGATCCCGGAGGGCGGCTACCCGGGTGAGTACGTCGTCCCGCTGGCCGAGCGCCTGCTCGCCGAGCGCCCCGACGTCCTCACGCTGCCGGAGGGGGAGCAGGTCGTCGTCGCCCGCGAGCGCGGCTACGCCTGGATGCTGGAGCAGGTCCGGGACACGCTGAGCGCCTTCAACGTCGACTTCGACGTGTGGATGCCCGAGTCCCGGCTGCACCAGGGCGGCCGGGTCGAGCAGGCCGTCGCCCGCCTCCGCGAGCAGGGGCACGTCTTCGACCTGGACGGCGCCGTCTGGCTGCGGACCACCGACTTCGGCGACGACAAGGACCGGGTGCTCGTCCGGGCCAACGGCGAGCCCATCTACTTCGCCGCCGACGCGGCCTACTACCTGGACAAGAAGGACCGCGGCTTCCCCGAGAAGATCTACATGCTCGGGGCCGACCACCACGGCTACGTGGGCCGGCTGAAGGCCATCGCGGCCTGCGCCGGCGACGACCCCGAGGTCAACATCGAGGTCCTCATCGGCCAGCTCATCAACATCAGCGGCGAGCGGATGGGCAAGCGCCGGGGCAACGCGGTCTTCCTCTCCGACCTCATCGAGTGGATCGGCACGGACCCCGTCCGCTACTCCCTCGCGCGCTTCCCCGCCGACACCCCCCTGGACCTCGACGGCGACGAGCTGCGCAAGCGCTCCAACGACAACCCCGTGTTCTACGTCCAGTACGCCCACGCACGCACCTGCAACGTCGCGCGCCTGGCCCGCGAGGACGGCGTGCACCGCGAGGACGGCTTCGACCCGGCGCTGCTGCAGCACGAGACCGAGGCGAGCCTGCTCGCCACCCTCGGCGACTTCCCCCGTGTCGTCGCCCAGGCGGCCCAGCTGCGCGAGCCGCACCGCGTGGCCCGCTACCTCGAGGAGCTCGCCGGGCACTTCCACAAGTGGTACGACGACTGCCGCGTGCGGCCGATGACGGCCGAGGAGGAGATCACCGACCTTCACCGCACCCGCCTCTGGCTCAACGACGCCACCCGCCAGGTGCTGGCCAACGGCCTGCGCCTGCTCGGGGTCTCCGCGCCCGAGCGCATGTGAACGGAGCACGCACGATGACGACGACGACCCCGTCCTCCGCGCAGCAGCCGCTGCGCGTCGCCCTCCTGGGTGCCGGCACCGTCGGCGCGGCCGTCGCCCGGCTCCTGGACGAGCGGGCGCAGCTGCTCGCCGCCCGGCTCGGCCGGCCCCTGGAGCTGGCCGGCGTGGCGGTGCGCGACACCTCACGCGCCCGGGACGGCGTGGACCCCGCGCTCGTCACGGCCGACGCCGAGGCGCTCGTGGACGTCGCCGACCTCGTCGTGGAGGTGATGGGCGGCATCCAGCCGGCGCGCGGGCTCGTCGAGCGGGCCCTGCGGCGTGGCGTCCCGGTGGTCACCGCCAACAAGCAGCTCGTCGCCCAGCACGGCCCCGAGCTGCACGCCCTGGCCCGGGAGAACGGCACCGACCTGCACTACGAGGCCGCCGTGGCCGCGGCGGTCCCCGTCCTGGCGGTCGTCCGCGATGCCCTCGCCGGTGACGAGATCGCCTCGATCTCCGGCATCGTCAACGGCTCCACCAACTACGTCCTCGACCTCGTCGCCCGCCGCGGCGTCCCCTTCGAGGAGGCGGTGCGCCAGGCCGGCGAGCTCGGCTACCTCGAGGCCGACCCCACCGAGGACCTCGAGGGGCTGGACGCCGCGGCCAAGATCGTCATCCTGGCGCGCACCGCGTGGGGGCTGCCGGTGACGCTCGACGACGTCCGCCGCCAGGGGATCACCCACCTGACCGACGCGGACTTCGAGCAGGCGGCCGCCCACGGCAGCGTCATCAAGCTCGTCGCGTCCGCGTGGCGCTCCGAGGGCGGGGTCGGCGACCGGGTCGAGGTGGCCGTCCGGCCCGTCGCGCTGCCCCAGGACGACCCGCTGGCCCAGGCCCGCGAGGGGACCAACGTGCTCATCGTCGAGGCCCGGTCGGCGGGCACCCTGCGGCTGCAGGGCGCGGGTGCCGGGGGCGACGCCACCGCCTCGGCCGTGCTCGGCGACGTCATGCGCGCCGCGGCCACCCGCTAGGGGTCGTCCGCCCGCGGGCACGCCTCGTGACCTCGGGTCATGGGTGTGGTGCGTGGAGCACCCGTGTTATGTTGGGAACGCCTCGTGAGCGTGGGCGGCCTCTCGATCGAGCGGCTGGTTCCGGGGCACTCATCTGCGGACCGGCGTCCAGCACCGGCGTCCCCATCGGCCGTCGAGCCTGTCCCGTCCGCGACCCCCTCATCCGTCCGGTCGCCTGCACGGCCCTGGACCATCACCCCGAGAACCCCGTGCACCGGGCACAGCCCGGCCCAGGGGGAAGGACGAACCACGTGACCGAGACCACCGAGTCTGCAGCGACCAAGACCGGCTCCCTCAGCACCCTGCGCCTCGCCGAGCTCCAGCAGCTCGCGGGCACCATGGGCATCGCCGTCAACGCGAAGATGCGCAAGGCCGACCTCGTCTCGGCCATCCGCGAGCACCGGGGCGGCGCCCCCGCGGCGGCCCCCGCGCCCGCCGGCCGCACCTCCGCCCGCGGCTCCGCGGCCCCCGACGCCGAGCCGGC
>JASKZT010000151.1 GCA_030145965.1 Ornithinimicrobium sp. | reverse complement strand
CGACCAGCGGCGGCTCCCGTCCGGGACGCGCTCAGAGTACGCCGTCGAGGTAGTCCAGCACCGAGGTCCGGACCGGCATGAGGTAGACGTGCTGGCCGCGCTCGCCGGCGGTCTCGATGGCCCGCCGCGCGTAGTCGCGCTGCCAGGCCAGGGTGAGCTCGAAGTCGCGCGGGAAGGCGACGAGGTTGCGACGGCGCCAGTAGCCGACCGACGCCGGCGTCGTCACCGTCGTCGCGCCCCACCAGACGTCGATGCCCGCGGGCAGCACCCCGGCCCACGTGGACATGTAGGCGGTGTCGAAGAACGGCTGGGTGAAGACCCCCACGGCGCCGGCGGCCAGCTTGCGCTCGAGGTAACGCATCTCCGCGGCGATGCCGTTGCGGTAGGGGTCGAGCCCGGCGTAGACCCGGACCTCGGGCAGCTCGGCGCGGAAGCGGCGGATGACGTCGACGGCGTCGACGGGGTAGGTGTGGTGGGTGAAGTAGTCGGCGTCGTCGCCGGAGACGACGAGCACCTCCTTCACGCCGTGCTCGCGGATCGCCTCGACCATCGGCAGGGGCGCGTCCGGGTCGATGTCGGCGGCCCGCACGTGCGGGATCGCGGGGTATGCCGCTCCGCCGGGACGGGCGAGCGCGCCGACCTCGCGCACCACCCCGCACGCGTCCCAGCTGCGCAGCTCGAACTTGAGCAGGTCCGGGACGTTGATCGTCGTGACCCACGGCAGGGCGGTGGCGATGTCGTGGATCTCGCTGGTCAGCGACGCGGCGCTGCGGGGCACGAGCTCGACGGAGATGCGGGGCTGGAAGGACGTCATCGCGGGTCAGTCTGCCAATCTTCGGCTCGGGTCGGGAAATCACGCCTGAGGCCGAGGAGCCTTCGGCCCGCAGCGGCGCGAGAGCCCCCGGCCTACGGCCGGGGGCTCTCGTCGAGGGGGGTGCAGCGGTGCGTCAGCGGCTGGAGGGCAGCTCCGGCAGCACGTCGGGGTTGGCCTCGATCCAGGCCTCGACCGCCTCGGCCTCCTTGCCCTCGCCGTACTCGTTGACGACCATGTCCTCGAGGGAGCCGTACTGGTCGTCGTCCAGCGACAGCTGGCCGACCCACTCGGCGGCGTCGGGGAACTCCTCCTGGAAGCCCTCACGGCCCAGGAAGTGCAGGCCCTCAGGGTCGCCCAGGGCGCCCTCGGGGTCCTCGAGGTCCTTGACGGGGAACTCGGCGTTGGCCCAGAACGGGCGCCACAGGGTGACGACGATGTCCTCCTCGTCGTTGATCGCCTTGCGCAGCTCGGCGAGCATCGCGGTCGTGGAGGAGGTGACGAGCTCGAAGTCGTCCAGGCCGTAGGTCGGCATGACGCTCTCCCCGGTCACCCGGGTCAGGCCCGCGCCGGGCTCGATGCCGATGATGCGGCCGCCGAAGCGGTCGGCGTCGTCGGCCAGCTCGTCCAGGGAGTCGATGTCGGTGTACTCGGGCACCGCGATCGTGAGCACCGCGCTGCCGTAGTAGGTGCCGAGGTCCTCGATGCGGTCGCCGTACTCCTCCATGTAGTCGGCGTGCGTCACCTCCGACCAGGCGGACGGGTAGACGTCGATGTCCCCGCCGGCGAGCGCGGTGTAGAGCGGCGCCGCCTCGGTGAGCGTCTCCATCTCCACGGTGTAGCCCATCTGCTCCAGCTGGTTCTCCAGGAGGTAGGCCATCGACAGGCCGTCGGTCCACGAGGGCAGGAAGCCCATGGTGATGGTGCCCGCGGTCTCTCCCTCCCCTCCGGCGGCGGCGTCGGTGGAGTCGTCGGTGCTGTCGCCGCAGGCGGCGAGCACGAGGGAGGCGGTGGCCAGGCTGGCCACGAGCGCGGTGGTGCGGGTGCGGCCGGGGCTGTTCAGGGTGGTCCTCATCGGGCCGGTGTTCCTCTCGGTCGGGATCGGTCGGGTCCTGCTGCGGGATGGTTCGGTATGTCGCTCGGTCCGGGCGCGGCTCACATCCCGGCGGCGGCCTGACGGGCCGGCGACTGCGGGTCGGGGGCGGCCTGGCTCGTGCCGGCCGTCGTCGGCTGCGGGCCGGTCGCACCGGCGCGGCGGGCCCGGAGCAGGGCCAGCAGCGACCCGCGGTGCTCACCGGGGTCGCCCAGGGCGGCGGTGACGCGGTCGAGGAAGATCGCCAGGATCACCACGCCGACGCCGGCCTCGACCCCGAGCGGGGTGTTGAGGCGGGCGATCGACTCCACGACGAGCTTGCCCAGGCCGTCGGCGCCGGTGAAGCCGGCGATGACCGCCATCGAGAGGGCCAGCATGATGACCTGGTTGACGCCGGCGAGGATCGTCGGCACGGCCAGCGGCAGCTGGATGCCGCGCAGGATCTGCCAGGAGGAGGCGCCGAAGGCCTGACCGGCTTCGACGGTCTCGCGGTCGACCTGCCGGATGCCGAGCTCGGTCAGCCGCACGCCGGGCGGCAGGGCGAAGATGATCGTCGCGAAGGCGCCCGGCACCAGGCCGATGGAGAAGAAGGTGACGGCCGGGATGAGGTAGACGAAGCCGGGCATCGTCTGCATGAAGTCCAGGACCGGCCGCAGGACGGCGCTCACGGCGTCGTTCCGCGCGGCCAGCACGCCCAGCGGGATCGCGATGACCACGGCCACGAGCGTGGCGACGATGACCAGGGCCAGCGTCTGCATCGCCGGCAGCCAGATGTCCATCGAGATGATGAGCGCGAAGCCGAGGGCGGTCCCGACGGCGAGGCGCCAGGACGAGACCAGCCAGGCCAGCAGCGCGAAGACGCCGACCATGACGAGTGCCGGCGGCCCCATGAGCAGGTCGACCAGCCCGTTGACGACGAACGTCATGACGTCGCGGAAGAGGGTGAGCAGCACCCCGAGGTTGTCGTCGATCCAGGTGAAGGCGCTGTCCACCGAGCTGCCGACCGGGATGCGGGGCAGGACGCTCTCGTCGGTCGTGCTCATCGGGCCACCGCCTCGCGGGTCGGGTCGGTCAGGGGTGCGGGGGAGGCGGGGACCGGCTCGACCGGGTCGCTCGCCAGCGCGGCCAGGAGCGTCACCTGGGGGATGAGGCCGGCCAGGCGGCCCTCGCCGTCGACGACGAGCAGCGGGCTCTGGCGGCGCGCGGCGTCGGCCAGCAGGTCGGCCAGGGGCGTGTCGAGGCCGACGGTGCTGGCGCTGCGCTCGGTGAGCGGCAGGGTGTCGCGGCCGTCGCGGACGGCGGCGGCGACCTCGCCGGGGAGCACGACCCCCACCGGCGTGCGGTCGCGGCGGACGACGGGCAGGGCGTCGAGCTGGTGCTCGCGGATGAGCTTGTGGGCGTGCTGCGGGCCCTGCTCGGCACCGATGACGACGGCCGGGCGCTCCATGACCGCACCGGCGGTGAGGACCTTGGCGCGGTCGACGTCCTGCACGAACTGCGCGACGTAGTTGTTCGTCGGGTCGTTGAGGATCTGCTCGGCGGTGCCCACCTGCTCGATGCGGCCGTCGCGCATCATCGCGATGCGGTCGCCCAGGCGCATGGCCTCGTTGAGGTCGTGGGTGATGAAGACGATCGTCTTGTCCAGCCGCTGCTGCAGGTCGACGAGCTGGTCCTGCATCTCGCGGCGGATGAGCGGGTCGAGGGCGCTGAAGGCCTCGTCCATGAGCATGATGTCGGTCTCCGAGGCCAGGGCGCGGGCCAGCCCGACGCGCTGGCGCATGCCGCCGGAGAGCTGGCCCGGCATCGATCCGCCCCAGCCGTCCAGGCCGACCATCTCCAGCGCGCGGGCGGCGCGCTCCTCCCGCTCGGCGCGGTTGACCCCCTGGATCTGCAGGGCGTAGGCGGCGTTCTCCCCGACGGTGCGGTGGGGCAGGAGCGCGAAGTGCTGGAAGACCATCGAGACCTTCTCGCGGCGCACGCGGCGCAGCGCGTCGCCCTTGAGGCGGGCCAGGTTCTGGCCGTCGATGACGACGTCGCCGGAGGTGGCGGGGTGCAGGCCGTTGACCATCCGGATGAGCGTCGACTTGCCGGACCCGGACAGGCCCATGACGACGAAGATCTCGCCGGCCTCGACGTCGAAGGACGCGTCGATCACGGCCGGGGTCAGCCCTTGGGCCCTCAGCTGGTCGCGGCCGGCGCCGCGCTGGAGGTCCTCGACCCCGCGCTGGGGTCGGCGGCCGAAGATCTTGTACAGATGCTCAGCGGCGAGAAGGGGCACAGAACTATCCCTCGGTCGGTGGTCACGGGCCTCACGTGCACGCCGCCACACCCGTCAGGGCAGGCCGGATGACCGGCCCGAAGGCGTGGAAGGGAGCGGTGGTGAGGTTTTCGACGTTAGGACAAACCGTCGGACAACTCCAACCAGGACTTAGTTCGTGATCACACCGTGATCGTACTGTGGCCCGATCGTGATGCTTTCCGGCTGGATTCAGCGCAGCAGCGGCCCCAGCCAGCGCTCCGCCTCGTCGCTCGACCAGCCCTTGCGGGCGGCGTAGTCCTCCACCTGGTCCCGGCCGATCCGGCCCACGGAGAAGTACGTCGAGGAGGGGTGGCCGAGGATGAGCCCGCTGACCGAGGAGCCGGGCCGCATCGCGCCCTGCTCGGTCAGCGTCATCCCGGTCGCGTGCTCGGTGTCCAGGAGACGCCACAGGGTCCGCTTCTCGGTGTGGTCGGGCTGGGCGGGGTAGCCGGGTGCCGGACGGATGCCGGCGTAGCGCTCGCGGATGAGCTCCTCGACCGGCAGGTCCTCCTCGGGGGCGTAGCCCCACAGCCGGCGGCGGACCTCCCGGTGGGTCCACTCGGCGAAGGCCTCGGCGAGCCGGTCGGCGAGCACCTGCACCATGATCGCGCCGTAGTCGTCGTGCTCCTCGTCGCGCAGCCGGGCGGCGAGCTCCTCCGCACCGTGGACCGAGACCGCGAACGCGCCGACGTGGTCGCCCTGCGGCGCCACGAAGTCGGCGAGGCAGGCGTAGCCGCCCTGCGGGCGCACCCTCTGCTGGCGCAGCCCGTGCAGCACGACGGGCCGGCCCGCCTCGTCGAGCGGGCCGTCGAGGACGATGTCGTCGCCGTTGCCGGAGCGGTGGGCCGGCCAGAGCCCCACGACGCCGCGGGGGCGCAGGGCACCGTCCGCGAGCAGCCGGTCCAGCCAGCGCCGCCCGTCGGCGAAGGTCTCCCGCGCCTGCTCCCCGACCCGGGGGTCCTCGAGGATGCGGGGGTAGGAGCCGCGCAGCTCCCAGGCGGTGAAGAAGGGCGTCCAGTCGATGACCTCGACGAGCTCCTCCACCGGCGGCTCGAGGACCTGGGTGCCCAGCAGCGCCGGCGTCGCCGCCACCGGCTCCTCCACCGCGCGGGAGCGCTCGCGGGCCTCCTCCAGCGGCACGAGCGTGACCTGGCGCCCGCCGTGCCGCTCGCGCAGCGACGCGTACTCCCCGGCCACCCGCTCCCGCAGCCGGTCCTGGTGGCCGATCGCGTCCGCCACCACGCCGACGGCCCGGGAGGCGTCGACGACGTGCACCACGGTGCCGTCGTAGGCCGGGTCGATCTTCACCGCGGTGTGGGCCGCGGAGGTCGTGGCGCCCCCGACCATGAGCGGGGTGGACAGGCCGCGGCGCTGCATCTCGGTCGCCAGGGAGACCATCTCGTCCAGGCTGGGCGTGATGAGGCCGGAGACGCCGATGACGTCGGCGCCCAGCTCCGCGGCGGTCGTCAGGATCCTCTCGGCCGGCACCATGACCCCGAGGTCGTGCACGTCATACCCGTTGCAGCCCAGGACGACCCCCACGATGTTCTTGCCGATGTCGTGCACGTCGCCCTTGACCGTGGCCATGACGACGCGGCCCTTGCCCGAGCCCTGTCCGCCGTCGCGGGCCTTGGCCGCCTCGAGGTAGGGGGTGAGGTGGGCCACCGCCTTCTTCATCACCCGGGCGGACTTGACCACCTGGGGCAGGAACATCTTGCCGGCGCCGAAGAGGTCGCCCACGACGTCCATCCCCGCCATGAGCGGGCCCTCGATGACCTCCAGCGCCGAGCCGAGCTCCTGGTAGGCCTCCTCGGCGTCCTCGACGACGAAGG
>JASKZT010000133.1 GCA_030145965.1 Ornithinimicrobium sp. | reverse complement strand
CCCAGCGCGAGGTGGGCGACGGAGCCGTTGCCGCGCACCGCCCGTCCCCGGCCGGCGCTCGTGAGGTGCACGCCGGCGAAGGGGTCCGCCCCGGCGGCACGGTCGACGCCAGGGTCGGGCGCGCCCGGCGGGCGGCCGGGTCCGATGATGCCGACGTGGTGCCCGCGCCCGCGCAGCGCGGCGGCCAGCCCGAGGACCTGGGCCTGGACGCCCCCCGGCCGCCCCAGGTCGTAGGGGCACACCAGCCCGATCCTCACGGCAGCCCCCCGGTGAGGTGCCAGTCGGCCGTGCGCCGGCGCACCGACTCCCCCAGCACGTCGGCGCAGGCCTGGGTCATCGCGCGCACCCGCTCGGCACGCGGGCCGTGCGGCACGGGCACCGCGTCGCCCAGCACGACCCGGTGGCGGGGGTGGCGGCGGTGCGTGGCCACCGTGACCGGCCGCAGGTCGGCCCGGGCGGCCAGCGCCAGCTCGGCCGGGCCCGCGGCCAGCGTCGTGGTGACCCCGGCGAGGGTGACCGGCACCCGCCGTGCGACCAGGCCCCGGTCGACGAGGTCGCGGTCGGCCAGCAGCGCCACGGCACCCCCACCGCGCAGCACCCGCAGCAGGTGCCGGGCACCGGCCGCCCCGGCGTCGGCGGGGACGACGTCCAGCCCGGCCGCGCGTCGGGCGCGGGTGGCCACCCTGCCGGCGGGGCTGCGCGGCGGGAGCACCTCGGCGACGGTCGTCAGTCCCCCGAGGGAGCGTGCGGCCCACGCTCCGGCCAGCTCCCAGTGACCCTGGTGCAGCAGGACGAGCACCTGCCCGCGGCCCCGCCGCATACCGGCGAGGACGGGCTCGAGGCCCTCGGCCGCGACCGCCCGGTCGACGTCGCCCGGCCCGAGGCCCGCGAGCCGGGCGGTGCCCGCCCAGGCGCCCGCGTGGGCCAGGGCACCGTGCAGGGTGAGGGCGAGGAGCCGGGCGCGGCCGAGCTCGGGGCGCACGGCGGCGTAGGTGCGGTGCAGCCGGCGCAGGCTCACCCGGCCAGCGCCTGGCTGCGCACCGCTGCCATCCGCTGCACGACGGTCACGAGGGAGGCCGCGAGCAGCAGGGCGAGGACGACGGTGAGCACCCAGGCGGGCAGGAAGAGGCCGGTCAGGCCGGTCGCCACGAGGACGGCCACGAGGCGGTCGGCCCGCTCGGCGATCCCGCCCTCGCAGACCCAGCCGAAGGCCTCGGCGCGGGCCTTGGCGTAGGAGACGAGGAAGCCGGTGACCAGGCAGCCGAGGGCCAGCACGCCGTCGAGAGGACGGTCGCCGTCGCCGAGGAACCACAGGACCAGCCCCCCGAAGACGGCCGCGTCGCCGAGCCGGTCGAGGGTGGAGTCGAGGTAGGCGCCCCAGCGGCTGGAGCGCCCCCCGAGGCGCGCCATCGTGCCGTCGACCAGGTCGGCGAAGACGAAGGCGGTGATGAACAGGGTCCCCCACCACAGCTCGCCCCGCGGGTAGAACCCCAGGGCGCCGACGACGACGCCGAGGGTGCCGACCACGGTGACGACGTCCTGGTGGACGCCGAGGCGCAGGAGGAGCCGGGCCAGCGGCGTGAAGACGCGGGTGAACGCCCCGCGGGCGTAGCGGTTGAGCATCGAGGCGTCAGTCCCGGGGCCACGCGGCCAGCAGCTGGCGGCGGGTGTCCTCGAGCAGCTGCGGCAGCGCCTTGGTCCGGCCGACCACGGGCAGGAAGTTGGCGTCGCCCTCCCAGCGGGGGACGACGTGCTGGTGCAGGTGGGCGGCCACCCCGGCCCCGGCGGCCGAGCCCTGGTTCATCCCGATGTTGTAGCCGGCCGGCCCGCCGCTGGCGGCGTCGAGCACCCGGATCGCCTGCTGGGTCAGGGCGGCGAACTCCGCCGTCTCCTCCTCGCCGAGGTCGACGTAGAGCGGCACGTGGCGGTAGGGGCACACGAGCAGGTGGCCGGGGTTGTAGGGGAAGAGGTTGAGCACGACGTAGCAGTGCCGACCGCGGTGGACGACGAGCGACTCCTCGTCCGGCAGGTCCGGCGCGGCGCAGAACGGGCAGCCCGAGCCCTGCTCCGCGGAGGGCCGGTCGCCCTTGACGTAGACCATCCGGTGCGGCGTCCACAGGCGCTCGAACCCGTCGGCGGCACCCGGCATGCCGTGCGGGTCCGGCACCGTCGGCGATCCGTCGCTCATGGCGGGAATCCTACGTGGTGGTCCCGCCGGGGAAGAGCGGCCCGGCCGGCGCTGTTGCACCCCCATGACCTCCGAGCACCCGCCGCTGACCGCCGACGACGCCGCGACGACCAGCGGGTACATGCCCGAGCGCAGCGAGTGGGTCGCCCGCCAGCTGGCCCAGGTCGACGCGGCCCGGGACACCCGCGCCGCCTCCGTCCAGGGCCGCCCGATCGTCGTCGTGACGATGCGCGGCGCCCGTACGGCGCTGCTGCGGCGCGTCCCGCTCATGCGGGTCGAGCACGGGGGTGCCTACCTGGCCGTGGCGAGCAAGGGCGGCGCGCCCGAGCACCCCGCGTGGTTCCACAACCTGCGCGCGCACGCCGACGTGCTCGTCCACGACGGCACCGAGCAGCACGTGCGCCGGGCGCGGCTGCTCGAGGAGGGCCCGGAGCGCGAGGTCTGGTGGGAGCGCGCGGTCGAGGCGTTCCCTCCCTACGCGGAGTACCAGACCGCGACCGAGCGGCTCATCCCCGTCTTCGTCCTCGAGGCGGCCGGCAGCGGCGCCGTCAGGGACGCGTCGGCAGGCTGACTCGGCGGCCCGCGAGCACGTCGGCGCGGGCCGCGTCCAGCACCGCGCCCGGAAGCCCGACGTCGGGTGCCACGTCGACGCGCGGGTAGCCCTCGCGCCCGCTCCAGGTCACCACGGCCCGGACGAGCGCCAGGCTGACCGGCTCGGGGCCCGGCGCGCCGAGCGGCTCCAGCACGACGAGCTCGGGAACGCCCGGGCCGACGTGCGGCAGCACGGGCCGGCGGCAGAGCGCCATACCCACGTGCTGCTCGTCGCACTCCGCGACCCACGCGGGCAGCTCCTCCGAGCGGGGACCCCAGGCCAGGGCCAGGGCGGGCACGTGACCGGCGGCGGCGCCCGAGGCCGGAGGGACCTCGCCCCGGCGCCGCAGCGCCTGGAGGTGCAGCGCCCCGAGGAGGTAGGCCTCGTCGCCGGTCAGCGGGCGCACCCGGACCCGGGCGCTCTCCTCCCCCAGCGACGCCACGACCGGCCGCTCCTCAGACCTGGACCCGGTCGCGGACGGCCGCGACGATCTCGGCGACCGCGTCGGCGACCGGCACGCCGTTCTTCTGCGACCCGTCGCGGTAGCGGAAGGACACCGCGCCCGCGTCCCGGTCCTCGCCGCCGACGATGAGGATGAAGGGGACCTTGCTCTTGCTGGCGTTGCGGATCTTCTTGGGGAAGCGGTCGTCCGACAGGTCCAGCTCCACCCGCACGCCCTGGGCCCGCAGCTGGGCGGCGACGTCCTGCAGGTAGCCGTCGAAGTCCTCCGCGACCGGCACGCCGAGCACCTGGACCGGGGCGAGCCACGGCGG
>JASKZT010000123.1 GCA_030145965.1 Ornithinimicrobium sp. | reverse complement strand
ACGACGTCGGCCCACAGGTCCCACATCGTCTCGTAGGTCTCCGGCGCGTCGGGGGCGCGGACCACCTCGACGCCGTCGCGCATCGCGCGGCGGACCATGTTGCGGGTCTTGGAGGGGTAGGCGCCGAGCAGCTCGTCCTCGGTGGCGGGCAGCGGGAAGACGACCGTGGAGGAGTGCGGCTGCACCGGGTCGGTGCGGACCAGGCCGTGGCGCTCCAGCGCGGCGACGGCCTCCGCCGTCTCCGGGATCTCCGGCTCGGTCCGGACGAACATCACGCCCTCGGCCCGCGCGCTCTCGCGCAGGTGCGGCAGCAGGGTCGCCAGCCGCTCGACGTCCGGCACGCACGGCCCCTTGGGCAGGTACCAGACCCGGCCGAAGCCCGGGGCGCGCTTCTCGTGGATCGTCATCGCGACGCCCTCGGCCTCGGCGTGGCGCGGGGTCCACCGGGCCATCCTCTTGACCTCGCCCAGCTCGTGGCTCTGGTAGATGGTGCCGCCCCCCGGGGTCGCGGCGATCCGGGCGTCCCACTCCTGCGCGGAGGGCGAGGTCACGAAGGTCAGGGCCATGGCGATCACTGTAAGGGGAGGGGCGCGGCGCTCCGGCGGGTACGGTATCGGGCGTGCCCGTCCTCGACCTCGCCGATCCCGCCGCCGTCGACCGCTACTGCGACTTCGTCCGCACGCACCCCCACCGGTCGCTGACCCAGGACCTGCGCTGGGGCGTCGTCAAGGACGACTGGGGGCAGGAGGCGGTCTACGTCGAGGAGGACGGGCGGATCGTCGCGGCGATGACCCTGCTGGTCCGGCGCCTGCCCGGCCGCATGTCGGTCCTCTACGCCCCCCGCGGCCCGCTCCTGGACTGGGACGACCCGACCCTGCTGCACCGGCTGCTCTCGGAGGCCCGGCCGCTCGTGCGCAGGCACCGGGCGGTGATGACCAAGCTCGACCCCGAGGTGCGCTTCACGCACGAGCTCGACGGCTGGCTGCGGGCCCAGCCCGGCTGGGTGGTCAAGAACGTCGGCGCCGGCAAGGACGACCTCGTCCAGCCGCGCTACTGCATGATCGTGCGCCTCCAGGACGAGGACGGCCGGGTGCTGAGCGAGGACGAGCTGCTCGCCAAGTACGACGGCAAGGCCCGCAACCGGGTCCGCACGGGACGCAAGAAGGGCGTCGTCACGGTCGAGGACGACACCGAGGCGGGGCTGGCGACCTTCCACGAGATCTACTCCTACATGGCCCGGCGCAACGAGATCACGACTCGCGGGCTGCCCTACTTCCACCGCATGCGCGAGGCGTTCGGCGACCGCATGAGGGTCTCGCTCGCCCGGCACGAGGACGACGTGCTCGCCGCCTCGGTGACCGTCGACTACTTCGGCCGGCTCTACTACCTCTACGCCGGGTCCAACGACCTCAAGCGCAACCTCGCGCCCAACCAGGTCATGAACCACGAGCTCATGGTCTGGGGCCTCTCCCGCGGCGCGGAGTCCTACGACATGGGCGGCGTCTTCGAGCTGGACACCGACGACGGGCTCTACCTCTTCAAGCGCGCCTTCTGCAAGGCCGACGGCGGGGCCACCGAGTTCGTCGGGGAGGTCGACGTCGTGCACAACCGGGCCGTGTACGCCGTGCTCGCCCGCCTCGTGCCCCGCGTCCAGCGCGCCCGCCGCGACCTGGGCGCCCGCGTCTCCCAGCTCCGCAAGCGCCGCGCCGCCGCGCGGGACGCGCGGAGCAGCTGACCGGCCCCGAGCGCGGCGCCGGCGGTCGCCTGCCCTCAGGCGCCGGGCAGCCGGAAGCGGTCGCCCTCGAGCGGCTCGACGAGACCGTCGGCCACGAGCGCGTCGAGGCAGCGGTCGCGCTGGGCCTCCTCCGGCCAGACCGCCCGCAGCACGGCGCCGTCCAGCGGGCCGGTGGCCTCCCGCAGCGCCTGCACCAGCCGGCCGCGGCACTGCCGGTCCGTGCCCTCCCACGCCTGCGCGCGACGCGGCGGGCCGTCGTCGGGCGGCGACCCGCGCAGCACCCAGCGGCAGACGCCGGCCAGCGGGCAGCTGCCGCAGCGCGGGGCACGGGCGGTGCACACGAGGGCACCCAGCTCCATGACCGCGACGCCCCAGGTCGGAGCCAGGTCGTCCTCCGCCGGCAGCAGCGACGTCGCCAGCGCCACCTCCGCCCGGCTCAGCGACGGGGCCGGCAGCGCGGTGCCGGAGACGGCCCGCGCGTGCACGCGCCGGACGTTGGTGTCGACCACCGTCGCGCGGCGTCCGAAGGCGAAGGCCGCCACGGCCGCCGCCGTGTAGTCGCCGACGCCCGGCAGGCTCCGTAGCACGTCCTCCCGGTCGGGCACCCGCCCGCCGTGGTGGTCGCGGACCGCCACGGCCGCGGCGTGCAGCCTCAGCGCGCGGCGGGGGTAGCCGAGGCGTCCCCACTCCCGCACGGCGTCACCCGGCGCGGCGGCGGCGAGGTCGGACGGCGCGGGCCACCGCTCCATCCAGCGGTGCCACACCGGGGTCACGCGGGCGACGGGGGTCTGCTGGAGCATGACCTCCGAGACGAGGACGCCCCAGGGCGAGCAGCCGGGCTCCCGCCAGGGCAGGTCGCGCCGGTGCGCGGCGTACCAGGGCAGGACGAGGTCGTGCAGGACCTCCGGCGACGGCGTGGTCGCGGTCGCCGGCACTAGGAGTAGCGCTCGAGGATCGAGGACTCCGCCAGCCGGGACAGGCCCTCGCGCACCGCCTTGGCCCGGGCCTCGCCGACACCGTCGACCTGCATGAGGTCCTCCAGGCCGGCCGAGAGCAGCGCCTGGAAGGTGCCGAAGTGGTCGACGAGCCGGTCGACGATCGCCCCCGGCAGCCGCGGGATGCGGTGCAGCAGCCGGTAGCCGGACGGCGTCAGGCTGTGGTGGTCCATGCCGTCGCCGATGACCGTGATCCCCAGGCAGCGCGCCACCGAGGTGAGGTCGAGCAGCTCGGCGCCGTCGAGGCTGGCCAGCGACTCCAGCACGTCGGCGGGGTCGCGGGAGGCGTCCGCCGCGGCCGCGTAGTCGCGGATGACCAGCTCGCGGTCGCGGCCGATGCCACCGGTCAGCTCCTCCAGCTGGAGCCCGACGAGCCGGCCGTCGACGCCGAGCTCGACGACGTACTGCTCGATCTCGCCGTGGATGCGCCGCACCATCTCCAGCCGCTGCAGCACCGCCGCGACCTCGCGGATGGTGACGAGGTCCTCGATCTCCAGCGCCGACAGGGAGGCGGTGACCTCGTCGAGGCGGGCGCGGTAGCGCTCGAGGGTCTGCAGGGCCTGGTTGGCCTGGGCCAGGATCTGGGTGCGCGCCTCGAGGACGTGGCGCAGCGAGCCGACGTAGAGCGCGACGATCGCCATGGACTGGCTCACCGAGATCACCGGCATGTGGGTCTGCTTGGCCACGCGCTCGGCGGTGCGGTGCCGGGTGCCGCTCTCGACCGTCTCGATGGAGGGGTCGGGGACGAGCTGGGTCGCGGCGCGCAGGATGCGGGTGGCCTCGCGGTTGAGGACGATGGCGCCGTCCATCTTGGCCAGCTCGCGCAGCCGGGTGGCCGAGAACTCGACGTCGAGCTCGAAGCCGCCGGTGCAGATCGACTCCACGGTGCGGTCCGTGCCGAGGACGACGAGCGCTCCCGTGCGTCCGCGCAGGATGCGTTCGAGGCCGTCGCGCAGGTCGGTGCCCGGCGCCACGGCGGCCAGCGTGGCGCGCAGGAGGTCCTCGTCGGTGCGTTCAACCACGTGTGTCCCGGCCTTCCCGGGCGAGCCGTCGACCGGCCGCCCTTCTACCCCTTGCGCCGATAGTAGGGGAGCGCTCCCGCAGCTTCGCGAGGGGCCGGGCGATCTTTACGAGTTCGTGACCGGGAGGGGGGTCGCGCGGCTCGCCCCGGCCGCCGAGAGGACGAGCGTCACGGCGTCGGCGAGCGTGCCGACCTCGTGCACGCGCATGCCGGCCGGGGCCGGGCCCTCGGTGAGCGACCCCGCGGGCACGACGGCCTCGGTGAAGCCGATGCGGGCCGCCTCGGCGAGCCGCCGCGGCAGCCCGGTGACCGGCCGCACGTCGCCGGCCAGGCCGACCTCGCCGACGGCGATGGTCCCGGTCGGCAGCGCGAGGTCGGCGCGGGCGCTGGTCAGCGCGAGGGCCAGGGCCAGGTCCGCGGCCGGCTCGGACAGGCGCACGCCGCCCACCGTGGCGGCGTAGCAGTCCTGGTCGGCCAGCGGCACGCCGGCGCGCTGGCCGAGCACGGCCAGCACCATCGCCAGCCGCGCGGGGTCCAGCCCGCTCGTCGTCCGCCGCGGGGAACCGGCCGAGGACCCGCTGACCAGGGCCTGGACCTCGGCCACGAGCGGCCGGCGTCCCTCGAGGGTGACCGTCACGCAGGTGCCGGGCACGGGCCGGTCGCGGCTGGTGAGGAAGAGCCCGCTCGGGTCGGACAGCCCCGCGATCCCGGAGTCGCCCAGGTCGAAGCAGCCGACCTCGTCGGTCGGGCCGTAGCGGTTCTTGACCGCCCGCACGAGCCGCAGCCGCGAGTGCCGCTCGCCCTCGAACTGCACGACGACGTCGACGAGGTGCTCCAGCACGCGCGGGCCGGCGATCGCGCCGTCCTTGGTGACGTGGCCGATGAGCACCGCGGCCATGCCGTGGCCGCGCGACTTCGCGGCCTGGATGAGGGCGCCCGCGACCTCGCGGACCTGCGCGACGCCGCCCGCCGAGCCGTCGACCTCCGCCGAGGCGACGGTCTGGACCGAGTCGACGACGAGGAGGTCGGGGTCGACCTGCTCCACCTGGCCGAGGACGGTGGCGAGGTCGGTCTCGGCGGCCAGGTAGAGGGTGTCGGCCACGGCGCCGATCCGCTCGGCGCGCAGCTTGACCTGGGCGGCCGACTCCTCGCCGGAGACGTAGAGGACCGTGCGCCCCGCGCGCGCCGCCCGCGCCGCGACGTCCAGGGCGAGGGTGGACTTGCCGATGCCGGGCTCGCCGGCCATGAGCACGACCGCGCCGGGCACGATGCCGCCACCCAGCACGCGGTCGAACTCGCCGACCCCCGTCGTGCGCGCCTGCGCGGTCTGGGCGTCCACCTCGCCGATCGGCAGGGCGGGACGCGCGGGCGCGGACGCCGCCGTGCGCACGGCCGCGGCCGCGCCGGCCTCGCCGACGGTGCCCCACGCCTGGCACTCGCCGCACCGGCCCGCCCACTTCACCGTCGTCCAGCCGCACTCCGTGCACCGGTAGGTCGGTCTGGTCCCGCTCTTGCTCGCCACGGGCCCGAGGGTATGCGGTCGGGCCGACAGCCCACCGGTGCGCCGTCGTCCCCCGGCCTACCCGCGCGCCGCCCGCGTGGCGGGGTGGACCAGGAGCGGCAGCACCCGCCGCCCGCCCGGTGCCGCCGACAGCGCCTCGACCGCCGCGAGCCGGTCCTCGCAGAGCCGGGCGACCGCGGCGTACGCCTCGGCGCCCAGGAGCTCGACCAGCTCGGCCCGCAACGACCGGAAGACCGGCTCGGCGGCGGTGTGCGCCTCGGGGGAGCCGGTGCAGTACCAGTCGAGGTCGTGCCCGCCGGGTCCCCACGCCCGGCGGTCGTACTCGGTGACGGTGATCTCCAGGTAGGTGGTCCCGTCGGGCAGCTCGACGTCGCGGTAGGCCCGGCGCAGCGGCAGCTGCCAGCAGACGTCGGGCTTGGTGGTCAGCGGCTCCACGCCCTCGGCGACCGCGTGCTGGTGCAGGGCGCACCCCGCGCCGGCGGGGAAGCCGGGGCGGTTGAGGAAGATGCAGGCACCGTCGAGCACGCGGGTCGCGCGCGCCGGTGGGCCTCCGGGGGCGCCCTCGCCCCCCTCCTCGTCCACCAGCTCGACCAGCCAGCCCTCCTCCTGGCCGGGGTCGCGCAGCTGCCACTCGTCGGGCCCCAGACGCTCGACGACGGCCGAGACCCGGGCGAGGTCGTCGTCGTCGGTGAGGTGCGCGCCGAGGGTGCAGCAGCCGGCGTCGGGCTGCGCGGCGTCGATGCCGTGGCACCCCGCGCCGTAGACGCAGCGCCAGCCGGAGGTGAGCCAGGTGAGGTCCACGCGCAGCCGCTGCGCCGGCTCCGCCGGGTCCGGGAGCTCGGCCCACGCGCGGGCCGCGTCCAGCGGGGTCTCGGTCATCGGGCCAGGCTAGGGGGTGATAATGGCCGGATGCGCCTCGGTGTGATCGACGTCGGTTCCAACACCGTGCACCTCCTCGTCGTCGACGCCCACCCCGGTGCCCACCCCCTGCCGGACTTCTCCCACAGCGTCACCCTGCGGCTGGCCGAGCACCTCACCGGCGACGGAGACATCTCGCCGGAGGGGGCCTCCACGCTGGCCCGTCTCGTCACCGACTGCACCGAGGTCGCCGAGAGCCGCGGGGTGGCCCAGCTCATGGGCTTCGCCACGAGCGCGATCCGCGACGCCGGCAACACCGGGGCGGTCCTGGGGCAGGTGGCCGCCGCCTCCGGCGTGGACCTCCAGGTGCTCCCCGGGGACGACGAGGCCCGGGTGACCTTCCTCGCCGCCCGCCGGTGGTTCGGCTGGTCCGCGGGCCGCCTCCTCATGGTCGACGTCGGCGGCGGCTCGCTGGAGATGGCCGTCGGGATGGACGAGGAGCCGGACGCCGCGGTGTCGCTGCCGCTGGGTGCCGGCCGGCTCAGCCGCGAGCTGAGCGGCGACCCGCCGGCGGCCGGCGCCCTGCGCGACCTGCGGCGCCGGGTGCGCTCGGAGATCGCCGCGGCCCGGCCGGCGCTCGCGCGAGCCGGCGAGCCGCAGCTGGTGGTGGGCACGAGCAAGACGATCCGCTCCCTGGCGCGGGTCTGCGGGGCCGCCCCCCGGGGCGAGGGCCCCTACGTGCCCCGCACCCTCGAGCGGTCCGACCTCGCCGAGCTGGTGCCCCGCCTGGCCTCGATGACCGCCGCCGAGCGGTCCGCCCTCCCCGGGGTGTCCGCCGCGCGGGCACCACAGCTGCTCGCCGGCGCCGTCGTGGTCGAGGC
>JASKZT010000095.1 GCA_030145965.1 Ornithinimicrobium sp. | reverse complement strand
AGCCAGCGCACCTCGGGCACGAAGTGGTCGAGGTGCGGGTCCAGGTAGTAGACGCGGGTGGCGCGGAAGGCGCGCTGGAGGTCGGGCTCGGTGAGCCACAGCCCGAAGCCGTCCGGGAAGCCGTCGATGCGCCACTGCCCCTCGACGCGGGCCAGCGAGAAGGACTGGGTGGTCTCCCCGGTGCGTTCGGCGAGCACGCCGCTGGCGTCGATCTGGCCCTTGACCGGGGCGGTGACGGTCACCTGCGAGCCCTCGCCGTGGAAGCCGGTGGGTGACCCGTCGAGCACGAGGACGCTGCGGGTGGGCACCCACTCGCTGGCCAGGGACGGGGTGAGGAAGCTCCGGGCGACGTCGTTGTCGTCGGCGAAGCCGACGTTGGCGCGCACGAAGCCCTGGACGATCTCGCCCGGCGACGCCCCCGGCTGCGGGGGCTGCAGGAAGTGCTGCACCTCGGGGTCGGGCTGCACGTCCACCGACAGCCCGCGCTGGGGGACCGGGTCGGTGGGCAGCGTGACGGCGCACCCCGTGAGCACGAGCAGGAGCACGGCGAGGCCGGCGACCAGGGCGCGACGGGCCTGGGGCCGGGACACGCCTCTCATCCTTCCTCCCCCTGGGCGGCGAGCGCGAGGACGACGGGCGGCACCAGCCGGTCGGGGTCGGGCTCCCCGGCGGCCGGTTGCGGGGCGACGGGGGGCGGCCTCTCGGCGATGACGTAGGTGCCCTGGCGCGGCAGCACCAGCCGGAAGCAGGTGCCCACGCCCGGGTCGCTGCCGACCTGGAGCCAGCCCCCGTGGACCCGGGCGTCCTCCTGGGCGATGGCCAGGCCCAGCCCGGTGCCGCCGGTCGTGCGGTCGCGCGAGGGGTCGGCCCGCCAGAAGCGGTCGAAGACGTGGGCCTGCTGCTGCTCGTCCATCCCGATCCCCTGGTCACGCACGCTGACCGCGGCGACGTGCTCGGTCACGGCCACGGTGACCGTGACCGGGCGCCCCTCACCGTGCTCGACCGCGTTGGCCAGCAGGTTGCGCAGGACCCGCGAGACCCGGCGCCCGTCCATGAGGACCGGGACGGGCTCGTCCGGGGCGTGCACGACGAGCGGGGACCCGGCCCGCGCGGCGAGGGCGCGCACCCCGTCGACGGCCGCGCGCACGAGGGTGACGAGGTCCTCCCGGTGCCGCTCGATCGTCGCGGCGCCGGAGTCGTAGCGGCTGATCTCGAGCAGCTCGGTGAGCAGCTCCTCGAAGCGGTCCAGCTCCTGCTGCAGCAGCTCGGCAGACCTGGCCACCGGCAGCGGGAAGTCCTCGCGGGAGGCGTGGAGGATCTCCCCCGCCATCCGGATCGTGGTCAGCGGCGTCCGCAGCTCGTGCGAGACGTCGGAGACGAAGCGCTGCTGCAGCTGGGACAGCGAGCGCAGCTCACGGATCTGCAGCTGGATGCTGTCGGCCATGGTGTTGAAGGACGTCGCCAGCTGGGCCAGCTCGTCCGTGCCCCGCACCGGCAGCCGCTCGTCGAGGTGGCCCAGGGCCAGCTGGTGGGAGACGGCGGCGGCCTCCTCGACGGGGCGGGCGACCATCCGCGTGGCCAGCCAGCCCAGCCCGGCCACGAGCAGCGTCAGGCCGATGCCGGCCACGACGAAGAGCTGGCGGACCAGGTCGAGGGTCTCCTGCTCGCGCAGGAGCGGGTAGACGAGGAAGAGGTCGTAGGCGCCGGCGCGGACCAGGCTGACGCGGGAGCCGACGACGACCGAGGGCACCGGCTCGTCGTGGCCCGTGAGGGTCATCGGCACGACGACGACCTGCTGGTTGGTGGGGTCGGCCCGCAGGGACTCGCGCAGCGCCTCGGGGATGTCTCCGATGGTCGCGCCCAGCGACCGCCCCGGCACGGGCGAGCCGCGCTCGTTGTCGACGGCCGGCCAGAGCACGATGCGCCGCCCCTCCTCGTCGCTGCCCCCCGCCATCGCCCTGATCTGGTCGTCGGCGGTCAGGCCCAGCCCGGTGTCGTCGCGCCGGTCGGTGGAGTCGAAGGCCTCCTGGGCGAGCGCGACCTGCTGGGCCGCGTCGCGCTGGGCGTTGTCGACGGCCTGGGCGACCAGGCCCTGCCCGATCTGCTGGAAGAGCACGGCGCCCAGCAGCCCGGAGAGCGCCAGGCCGACGACGGTGGTGATGCTGACGACCCGGGCCCGCAGCGAGCCGCTCCACCACCGCAGCACGCGGGAGGAGGCCGCCGGCGGGGGCGGCGACGGTGCCGGCCGCCCGCTCACCGGCGGGTCGACGACCGGCGCCTCAGGGGTGGCCGGCCTTGTAACCGACACCACGGACGGTCACCACGATCTGGGGGTTCTCGGGGTCCTTCTCGATCTTGGACCGCAGCCGCTGGACGTGGACGTTGACGAGCCGGGTGTCACCGGCGTGGCGGTAGCCCCAGACCTGCTCGAGGAGCGACTCGCGGTCGAAGACCTGGGTCGGCTTGCTGGCCAGGGCGACGAGCAGGTCGAACTCGAGCGGGGTCAGCGGGATCCGCTCCCCGGCCCGGGTGACCTCGTGCCCGGCGACGTCGATGACCACGTCGCCGACCTGCAGCCGCCCGTCGGCGCCGGTGTCGACGCGGCGCAGCCGGGCCCGGATGCGGGCCAGCAGCTCCTGGGGCTTGAACGGCTTGACCACGTAGTCGTCGGCCCCCGCCTCCAGGCCGGCCACGACGTCCTTGGTGTCGGTGCGGGCGGTGAGCATGACGATCGGCACGCCGGACTCGACCCTCAGCTGCCGGGCCACCTCGATGCCGTCCATCGTGGGGAGCATGACGTCCAGCAGCACCAGGTCGGGGCGCAGCTCGCGGAACATCGCCAGCGCCCGGCCCCCGTCGGCGCAGGTGGCGACGTCGTAGCCCTCCTTGCGCAGCACGATGCCGAGCATCTCGGCGAGGGCCTGGTCGTCGTCGACGACGAGAACGCTGGCGGTCACGGCTCCTCCTGGCGGGTCGGGGCGGGTGGGCGGAGGTCAGGCCGGGCGTGGTGCGGGTGCCGGTGCCCGACCCGGTCAGTAGCGGTAGTGGTCGGGCTTGTACGGCCCGGCGACGTCGATGCCGAGGTAGGCGGCCTGCTCCTTGCTCAGCTCGGTCAGGCCGGCACCGACCGACCCCAGGTGCAGCCTCGCGACCTCCTCGTCCAGCTCCTTGGGAAGGGTGTGCACGCCGAGGGGGTAGGCGTCGGGCCGGGTGAAGAGCTCCACCTGGGCCAGCACCTGGTTGGCGAAGCTCGTGGACATGACGAAGCTGGGGTGGCCGGTCGCGTTGCCCAGGTTGAGCAGCCGCCCCTCGGAGAGCACGATGATCGAGCGCTCCGGCCGGGCAGCGCCCTCGGCGTCGGTCTGCGCCGGGAAGGTCCACTCGTGCACCTGCGGCTTGATCTCGGTGCGGCGCACGCCCGGGACCCGGGCCAGCCCCGCCATGTCGATCTCGTTGTCGAAGTGGCCGATGTTGCCCACGATGGCCTTGTCCTTGAGGCGGGCCATGTGCTCGGCGGTGACGACGTCCTTGCAGCCGGTCGCGGTGACGACGAAGTCGGCCTGCTCGAGGACGTCCTCGAGCCGGGCGACCTGGTAGCCCTCCATCGCCGCCTGGAGCGCGCAGATCGGGTCGATCTCGGTGACGATGACCCGCGCGCCCTGGCCGCGCAGCGCCTCGGCGCAGCCCTTGCCGACGTCGCCGAAGCCGCACACGACCGCGACCTTGCCGCCGATGAGCACGTCGGTCGCGCGGTTGATGCCGTCGACCAGGCTGTGGCGCACGCCGTAGACGTTGTCGAACTTGGACTTGGTGACCGAGTCGTTGACGTTGATCGCCGGGACGAGCAGCTGGCCGGCCTCGTGCAGCTGGTAGAGGCGGTGGACGCCGGTCGTCGTCTCCTCGGTGATGCCGCGCAGCCCGGCGGCGACGTCGGTCCACCGCGTCGGGTGCTCGTCGAGGCCGGCGCGGACGGTCTCCAGGATGACCTTCCACTCCTCGGGGTCCTCCGGCTGGGGGCTCGGCACGGCGCCGAGCTGCTCCCACTCCCGGCCCTTGTGCACGAGGAGGGTGGCGTCGCCGCCGTCGTCGAGGATCATGTTGGGGCCCTCGCCGTCGGGCCACAGCATGATCTGGGTCGTGCACCACCAGTACTCCTCCAGCGTCTCCCCCTTCCAGGCGAAGACGGGGACGCCCTGCGGGTCCTGCGGCGTGCCGGCGGGGCCGACGACGACGGCGGCGGCGGCCTCGTCCTGGGTGGAGAAGATGTTGCACGAGGCCCAGCGCACCTGGGCGCCGAGGGCGACGAGGGTCTCCACGAGCACGGCCGTCTGCACCGTCATGTGCAGCGAGCCGGCGACCCGGGCGCCGGCCAGCGGCTGCTGCCCGGCGAACCGCTCGCGCAGCGCCGTGAGCCCGGGCATCTCGTGCTCGGCCAGCCGGATCTGGTGCCGCCCCCGCTCGGCGAGGGCGAGGTCGCGCACGGCGTGCGGCACGGGACCGCCGACCGGCTCCGGCGCGGTCGGGGTGCGGGTCTCGATGCTGGTGGGGACGGACATGCTGCTCATGCTACGTGCCCTGACCCTCGCGGCCGTCCCGCGCGGCGCGCCTACGACGCGGCGAGGTCGCCCTCCGGCTCGTAGTCGGCGGTCGCGTCCCGGTAGGGCGCCACCTCGAGCCCCAGGAGGGCGTTCTCGAGGACCTCGGACAGGGCCGGGTGGATCCAGTACTGCCCCCGGGCCAGCTGGTGCGCGGTCATCGGGCCGGTCGGGCCGCCCAGGCTCAGCGCCTGGATGACCGGCTGGACCAGGGTCGAGGAGTGCGGGCCCATCGCGTGCGCGCCCAGGACGTGCCCGGTGCGCCGGTCGGCGACCACCTTGAAGAGCCCGGTCGTGTCCTCCATCGCCCAGCCGTAGGCCGTGTCGCCGTAGCGCTGGGTCTTGGTGGTCACGTCATACCCCTGCTCGAGCGCCTCGTCCTCGGTGAGCCCCACGGTGGCGACCTGGGGGTCGGTGAAGACCGCGGCGGGCACGTAGCGGTGGTCGAAGGACTGCAGGGCGTCCGGGTGCACCAGGTTGTGGGCGACCACGCGCGCCTCGTGGTTGGCCACGTGCTTGAGCTGGTGGGGGGAGCTGACGTCGCCGAGGGACCAGACGCCGGGGGCGCTGGTGCGGCCGTGCTCGTCGACCTCGACCCGCCCGTCCTCGCGCACGCGCACCCCGGCCACGTCCAGGCCCATGCCGTCGCTGTTGGGCGCGCGGCCGGTGGCGACGAGGAGCAGCTCGGCGCTGACGGCCGAGCCGTCGGCGAGGTCGAGCCGCACGCCGTCCCCGTCGCGCCGCACGGCCGTCGGCTCCGCGGCGCGCAGGTCCCAGCGCTCGCGGACGAGGTCGGTGAAGGCCATGGACAGCTCGGTGTCGAGCGAGCGCAGCAGCCGGCCGGTCCGGGTGACGACGGTGACGCGGACGCCGAGGGCGGAGAAGACGTGCGCGAACTCCGCCGTGATCACGCCGGCGCCGACGATGACCATGCTGGCGGGCAGCCGCTCGATGCGCATGACCGAGTCGGAGGTGTGGAAGGGCACGCCGGCGTCGGCGACGACCGCGGGCACGCGGGGCCGCGAGCCGGTGGCGACGACGACCTGGTCGCCGCTGACGCGCTGCGTGCTGCCGACGGGGTGGCGCCCGCCGGGCAGGGTGACCTGAACCTCGAGCTCGCGCTCGCCCACGAAGCGCGCCTGCCCGAGGTAGGCGTCGGTGTGCTCCGCGTCGCGGCGGTAGTCGCGCCCCCCGAGGCCGATCGGGTCGATCCGGCCGAAGATCCGGTCGCGGATGTCGGGCCAGCGCACCCCGTCGAGCGTGGCGTCGACGCCGAAGCGGCCGGCCCCCCGCACCGTCTGGGCGACCTCGGCGGCGTAGACGAACATCTTCGTGGGGATGCAGCCGACGTTGAGGCAGGTGCCGCCGAAGGTGCCGCCTTCCACGAGGACAACCCTCCGCCCGTCCCAGTCCGGGGTGATGAGGGTGTTGCCGGAGCCGGAACCGATGATCGCGAGATCGTAGTGAGTCACCCGGTCGAGTCTAGCTCCGCTCAGGTGACCAGCTGGTCCACCACGAGCGCCGCCAGTTCGGTGACGGCCTGCCGCGTGCCCGGGGCGAGCTTCTCCAGCTGCACGCGGGAGCCCTCGGCCAGGTGGCGGTCGTAGGGGATGCGGACCACGGTTCTCACCCGGGACCGGAAGTGCTCCTCGATCTGCGCGACGTCCACCTGGGTGCGGTCGCCGGAGGACAGGTTGATGACCACGATGGCCTTCGCCACGAGGTCGTGGCGACCGTGCGCCTCGAGCCAGCTCAACGTCTCCGAGGCCAGCCTCGCCTCGTCGATGCTGCCGCCGGAGACGAGCACCACGGAATCGGCCTTGTCCAGGGTGCCCTTCATCACCGAGTGCACCATCCCGGTGCCGGAGTCGGTGAGCACGATCGAGTAGTAGCGCCCCAGGAGGTCGGTGACGGCCCAGTAGTCCGAGTCGTCGAAGGCCTGCGCCACCGCGGGGTCCGAGTCGGAGGCGAGGACGTCCAGGCGGGAGCCGTCCCGCGTCACGTAGTTCGCGAGCTGCGCGAAGGACGCGATGCCGAAGCGGTTCTGGACGAGCTGCCGGGCGGTGTACTCGGCACGGCCCGGTGAGCGGTCCGAGAGCGTGCCGCGGTCCGGGTTGGCGTCCAGGGCGATGATGCGGTCCTCGCGCAGGTCGGCCAGCGCCATGCCGAGCAGGGTGGTCACGGTGGTCTTGCCCACCCCACCCTTGCGGGAGAGGACGGGCACGTAGCGGGTACGGCCACCGAGGCGCGTGGACACGCGCTGCTCGAGCGCCCGCTGGGCACGCACCTCCTTCGAGTCCCCCACATTGATCCGCCCGAACGTCATCCGGTACAGGGCACGGCGCCAACCCGAGACCGGCGCCCGGTCGGTGCCGATCAGGAGTCGCTCCGCGGTCAGCGCCGAAGCCGGCTCGGGGCCGAGGACCCGCTCGCGACGGCTCTGGGAGTCGGCGCCCGCGCGCTCGGGGACATCCTCCCGGGAGGGTGTGCCGCCCCGGCCGGTGTCGGTGCGGGTCCTGGACGGCTGCCAGCCGAGATCCTCCGTCCCCTGCCCGCCGGGGACCGCAGGAG